>NZ_DBNGPQ010000154.1:0-35535 GCF_057122925.1 Umezawaea sp.
CCGCAAGGGCGGCTCGACCAACACGATGAAGTTCTTCCACATGTCGAACCTGTACCTGATGCTGGTGTTCTGCGGCCTCGCCGTGGACGCCGTCGTCGGCCTGCCCGTCCTCGGCCGGCCGTTCTAACTCCTTCGGGGGACTCCCCGTAGCGATCCCCGCGCCCTCCCGATAGTCCCGGTAGTCCGTCGTCGGGGTTCCGGGGGGTGAAGGCGCGTGGTCGGGTCAGCGGAGCTGGTGGTCGAGGCCCTGGTGGCGAGGGTCGTCGCACGGGAGGCGGGCAGGGCGTCGCCCGCCGTGGTGGACTCGTCCGCCGCGTTGAGGGCACTGGTGTGCAAGGCGCTGGGCGGGCGCGGGGCCGACCTGGTCGAGCACCCCGCCGAGCGGCGCGGTGAACTCCTCGACGCCCTCCGGGAGCCGTGCCCGGCCCTGGTGGCCACTGCGCGCGAGGTGCTGGCGTCGACGCGGGCCCGGTGAGCGGGCCGGGAACGCGGCTCGGCGAAGAGGGGCTGGCGGCCCCCACCGAGCCGCCCGACGCCCCGCACCCGAGCGCTAGGACACCGCCGCGAGCAGGTCGGTGACGCACGGGTCGTCGAGGGACTCGACGATGCACTGCCACAGCTCCAGGTTCGCCGTCGCCCACCTCGTGTAGGTCGCGGCGGCCTCCGGGTCGTAGAAGTAGTAGCCGTCGTCCTGCTTGCCCTGCTGCTCGCCGACGATCTTGTGCGCCAGTTCCTGGAGCGTGATCCCGTTCTCCAGCAGGTACTTGTGCGCCAGCACGACGGGTGTGACGGGGAGCGCCTTGAACAGCGTGTCCGCATCGGACAGCGCCTGCGCCTCCAGGCTGATGTCGCGGTGGCGGGTCCGCATCTCCGCCTCGTCGACGATCCGGTCCACCCACTCCGCCGTGTCGAGGTCCACTCCGGCTCCGGTGAGGATCTCCCGGCGGAGGCCGTCGCCCTCGGCCGCGGGCGAGTTGCGGCGCACCACGTAGTTCACGTCGTGGACCAGCGCGGCCACGTGCACCACGTCCACCTCGGAACCGTTGCGCTCGGCGAAGTGGACCGCCTTGTCCCGCACGAAGCTGACGTGGTGCCAGCCGTGGAACTGCAATCGGGGAGCGAGGCGCGTGCACAACTCCCACACGCGCCGCTCCACATCGGTCATGACATCGGTCGAAAGTGCGCTTCGGACACGCATCGGAGCCCTCCCATGCCGGGTGGGCCGATGGTAGGTCCCTCTGGAGATCCTTAGAGCTGGTTCGTCAGTTCCTCCAACCGGGACTCCACCGGGACGTGCCGGTGGCTGGCACCGGTGTCCGGGTCGAACGACAGGCTCCACGGGCTGATGGCGCGGGACTTGACCAGGAACGTCATGGTGTCGTCGCCCGCGCGTGGAATGCGGTGGAACTCGTGCGCGAGCATCGTCCCGGACGTCCCGGCCGGGCACTCGGTACCGCGCAGCAGCGTCGCCGACAGGATGGACCGCTCGCCGTCCCCGAGCCGCGCGGTGTAGCGCTCGTGCAGGTAGGAGCCGGTGAGGATGGTCGTGCTGAAGTGGTACCGGTGGTTGTGGACGGAGTCCGCGTACCCGTGCCGCCAGTCCCGCTGCGGCTTGTACTCGTGCAGCCAGAACGTGAACGGTTCGCCGGGTTCGTCGCGCAGGCACCAGGCGAAGTGGGTGGTCGTCTCGCGGGAGCGCGCGACGATCCGCCGCTCCTCCCGCGGGGTGAGGGTCCGCAGGTGCTCCCGCAGACCCTCCCGCAACCCCGGTTGGGACGCCCACCCCGCTACCAGCGGTCCGATGGACCACTGGTCGACGGCAGGGGGCCCGGCCGCGGTGATCCCGGAGGCTAGTTCGAGCAGGGTGGCCGTCCCGGCCAAGTCGGTGAGCACCGCTATCAGCTCCCCAGCTGAGCGAAGGCCGAGAATTCCCGGCGGAAGGAGTGGAACTTCTCTTCTAGAGAGTGGAAGCCGCTATCGGTCAACGGCACACCGGTGATCTTCTCGAACAGCGCGAAGAATTCCACGCGACTGGTGTTCGGTCGGATCACGAAGTGCTGACCCGCCCGTGAATTGCTGACCCGGAGGAATTCCGCTCTTTCCATCCCGTAGAGGAATGAGCCCTCCGTGAAGCGCAGGGTCCGCGGGTACAACCTGACCACGCCGGCGCTGGTGTTGCTGTAGAGCGTGAGCCAGGCGCTGTCGTCGAACAGTTCGAGCCGGTCGAGCGGTGGGTCGGAAATGATCGTCACGTCGATCCGGTTGCACCTGCTCCGCGCGAGGAACAGGCCGACCAGGCCGATGGCGATCTGCTCGCGCAGCCGGGCCTGGATGGTGTCGTAGTCGCCGTCGGCGCCCTCGTTGCGCAACAGGTACCGCGCCCGGCCGCTGATCGCGCTGCCGTCGCGCGGGTCCGCGAGCACGGCCCGCAGTTCGCACTCCGACCTCGACATCAGCAGGCGGCACGCCGCGTACCTGCCCGCGAAGCCGCGAAAGCAGTACAGCCTCGTGCGGTCCAGGTCCTGCATCATGAGCTGGTTGAACGCGGGGTCCGGTTTCGCGGTCGGCTCGAACACGTGGCTGGGGAAGAACTCGCGATCGAGCGCGCGGTACTCGGCGGTCAGCTCCTGGAGCGCCTTCCTGCTCTCCTCGACGACCGGGGTCACCAGCGAGCGGTGCGTCGCCGAACTGGTCAGCAACGTCTGCCCGAACCCGACCACCGCCGAGATCATGGTGCCGGTGCCGATGGACGTCAGGAAGTTCTTGAACGTTCCCGGATCCATTCCACTGGACACGGCCAGGCAGATTCCAGAAGTGACGACAAGGCTCAGCAGGAGCAAGCCTGTTCGGGTCCAGAACAATTCCTGCAACAGGTTGCTGCGGATGCCTCCGGCCTCCGCGGACACAGGGCCACCTCCTCGATCTGCACCCGAATGGAGGAATGCGTTCAGTATCCGAACGAGTGCGCGGAGTTACTGTACGCGCAGAGGTGACCGGGCGGTAGCCGCAATTCGTGGCGGTGTATTGGACGATAATGGTGATCTCCGACCGCGCACGGTGAACGGGTTGGGCCGGTGGTGGGTCCGGGCCTGGTTCCAACGGACGTTCGGCCGAATCCAGGCAACCATGAGTGCTCCCGGCCGAACGCCGGGACGTCCGTCCGTCGTCCTCGCGACCGGGTCCCCGTGCCCGTCGGAGGGTCGGGTCCCGGTGCCGGGACCGGGTGCCGCGGGCTCGGAACACCCCGTGCGACGGGCCGTCGCGCGCCGCCGGGGGAGGGCGGATCGTCGACCGGGCCTGCCGGCGGTCGGGTCGGGGGCTCCACCTAAGCTCCGGACCCATGCGTACTGTCGGCCGTACGGCCCTGACCCTCGCCGCCCTGGTGTCCGCAGGCCTCTCCCTCGCCGCGTGCACGCCCAGCGACCGGCCGTCCACCGCCACCGGCGGAGCCTCGACCCCCGCTGCCACGGCGCCGAGCGTGGACGACCGTCCCTCCGCCGTGTCGCCCGCGAGCGGCCCGCCCTGCACGCCGGAGCAGTTCCAGGTCGTGGGCGCGCTCGGCGCCAAGCCCACGGTCACCGTGCCCACGGGCTGCAAGCCGCAGGACGGCCTCGTGGTCAGGGACATCGAGGTCGGCACCGGCCCTGAGGTCAAGCAGGGCTCGACGGCGACGGTCCACTACGTGCTCAACACCTTCAGCGACCAGAAGTTCCGCGAGTCGTCCTGGGACGGCAACCGGCCGTTCCCGGTCGAGAACGTCGGCCAGGCCTCGGTCATCCAGGGCTGGAACGAGGGCCTCGTGGGTCTGAAGGAGGGTGGCCGCCGCCTGCTCGTCGTGCCGTCGGACAAGGGCTACCCGAACGGCCAGGGCGACATCCTGCCCGGCGAGACGCTGGTGTTCGTCATCGACGCCGTCAAGGTCGAGGGCTGAGCCGCACCGACCACCGGCAGCGGGGCCCGTCCGGAACACCGGACGGGCCCCGCTCCGCGTTCGGGGTCAGGGGATCAGCAGCAGCTTCGCCGTGGTCCGCCTGCCCTGGAGGTCCTCGTGGGCCCGGCGCGCCTCGGCCAGCGGGTAGCGCCCGCCGATCGCGACCGTGAGCGAGCCGTCGAGGACGGCCGCGAACAGCTCACCGGCCCGCCACTCCAGCTCCTCGCGGTCGGCCACGTAGTGCGCGAGCCGAGGCCGGGTGAGGAACACCGAGCCCGCCGCGTTGAGCCGCTGCGGGTCTACCGGCGGCACGGGGCCGCTGGACGCGCCGAACAGCACCAGGTAACCGCGGGGCTTGAGCACCGACAGGCTGCCGTCGAACGTGTCCTTGCCGACGCCGTCGTACACCGCGTTGACGCCCGCGCCGTCCGTGAGGCGCCGGACCTCCTCGACGAAGTCCGCCTCGGTGTACCGGATGACCTCGTCGGCCCCGGCCTCCCGTGCCAGCGCCTCCTTCTCGGCCGTCGACACGGTGCCGATCACCCGCGCGCCGCGCGACTTGGCCAGCTGCACGAGCAGCAGCCCGACCCCGCCCGCCGCGGCGTGCACCAGCACGGTGTCGCCCGCGTGGATCGGGTACGCCGACGCCGCCAGGTAGTGCGCGGTCAGGCCCTGGAGCAGGGTCGCGGCGGCCGTCTCCTCGTCCACGCCCTCCGGGACGCGCATCGCCTTCGCCGCCTCGACGACCGCTTCCTCGGCGTAGCTGCCCCGACCGTCGTGCCACGCCACCCGGTCGCCCACGGCGAACCCGGTCACGCCCTCGCCGACCGCGGTCACCGTGCCCGATCCCTCGCCGCCCAGCCTGATCGGCAGCTCCATCGGGTACAGGCCGGACCGGTGGTAGGTGTCGATGTAGTTGACGCCCGCGGCGGCCACCGCCACGACCAGCTCGCCCACCCCCGGCTCGCGGGGCTCGACGTCGGTGTACTCCAAGACCTCCGGCCCACCGGTCGAGCGCACCAGCACTGCCTTAGGCATTCGCTTCCCCATTCTCGTGTTCGTTCGTCCCGCCGAGGGCGACGCGGCGCGCCAACCCCAGCGGCAGCGCCCCCGAGCCCGCGATCGTGTCGTGGAACTCCCGCAGGGTGCCCCGGCCCGCCGCGAGGTAGTCGGCGCGGATGCTCTCGATCTCCAGCGCGCCGGTGAGGTACGACGGCGCCTGCGTCGGTGCCGCGCAGTAGCGGTTCACCTCGCCCTTGGCCGTGCCCGGCGTGAGCGAGGCCTTGGTGGTCATGAACTCCTCCGCCTCCTCCGGTGTCCGCTCGCCGCAGTGCAGCGCCGTGTCCACGATCATCCGCGCCGCGCGGAACAGCCGCGCCTCCAGGTGCGCCAGCTCGTGCGCGGGCTCGGTGAAGTAACCGTGCTCGCGCAGCAGGGATTCCGCGTACAGCGCCCAGCCCTCGGTGAAGTACGGCGTGCGCAGCACCTTGCGCACGGGCCGGTCCTGCGCGGCCAGCCACGACAGGTGCCAGTGGTGGCCGGGGTAGGTCTCGTGCACCGCGATCGTCGGGAGCTGCCCGCGGGTGTTGGTGCGCAGCCGCTGCACGACCTGGTCCGGCGTGAAGTCGTCCGGCGGGTACGGCACGAGGAAGTGGCCCGTGCGCCGGTCCGTGAGCGGCGGGGGAGACAGGTACGCGGCGACGGCGGACACCGGGCGCCGGAACTCCGGCGACGGGACGACCAGGCACTCCTCGCCCCCGGCGAACGTGACCAGCTCGTGCTCGGCGAGGAACGCCCGCGCCCGCGCGGTCTCGGCCTCGTACTCGGAGCGCATGTCCTCCACGGTCGGCGGGTGGTCGTCCTGCTGCGCCAGCATCACGTCGTGCCAGTGGCGCGGCGCGGTCAGCTCGTTCATCTCGGCTTCGAGCGCGTCGTAGGCGGCGATGCCCCGCTGGTGCAGCTCCGCCGCCCCGTAGCCCAGCAGCTCCTGCTCGACCAGGAGCGTCGAGTACAGCTCCTCGCCCATCCGCCAGTCGCCGGTGGCGCGCTCGGCGAAGCCGTCCAGGAAGGCGGCCAGCTCGTCGAACGCCACCGCGGCGGGCTCCGCGGCGGCGGCGAGCCTCGCCCGCAGGTCGGGGTCGGCCACCTCGGACGGCAGCGACCGGGTGAGGAACGACCGGCCCGAGCGCGCCTGCCCGACGGCCCGGCGGACGATCAGCGGCGACGCCAGCCCGGGGTCCAGGTTCGCGCGGCACGCGGCCAGCACCGACGGCACCTCGGCCAGGCGCGCCAGCACCGTGTCGACCAGCTCGGGCTCCGGCCGCAGCCGGTGCAGGAACGCCGTGAAGAGCGGGAACAGCACCGCGGACAGGTACAGCGCCGGGTCGCGGCGCCACGCGGGCCACGCCGCCGACGCCCGCACCCCGCGCAGCACGGACACGAGCAGGTCGCGGTCGACCGCCTCGTCCAGGCTCAGCCCGGTGTCGGGCACCGCCTCGAAGCGCTCCAGCCACCGGCCTGCCTCGCGCTCGTGCTCGGTGAAGCCCGCCGCGCTGAAGTCACCGAACGTCCGGTCGTGCGCCGGGGAGCCCAGCATCGCGGCCATGCTGGGGAACCGGTCGAGGTGCCAGGCGAGAACCCCGTCGACGAGACCGGGGAGTGTCGGATGATCGTTCACACGGCGGAAAGCTACTCGCAGCCGCCGCCCGCGGCTCGGGGCCGCCGTCGTGGGGGCGGTCACCACCCGGAAGTTACCCGCGGGTTCTAAGGTGGACGCGTGGCTGACGACGAGCAGGTAGCGGAGAAGAGGACCACCGTCCCCCCGAAGGCGGTGAAGTCGGCGACCGCGTTCGTCGCCAAGCACGGCAAGGGATCGCGCGCCGTCGTGGAGCCGATCGGCCGGGCGGGCGCGCGGGTCGTGCTCGTCGGGGCCGACGACGGCGCCCTCGGCGACGTGGTGCTGCCCGACGTGGCCACCGCCGAGGCCCTCGTCGAGCAGGTCGCCGACCTCGAACCGGCCGAGTGGGACCGCGAGACGACGTCCGCGCTGACCATCGGCCCCGCCCACCGCCACCGGATGGCGGGCAGGTGAAGGTCCTCCTCGTGTCCTGCGGGGACGTTCCCACCGGGGACGGGGACGACGACGCCCTCGTCGGCGCGCTCGACGACGTCGGCGTGCACGCCGAGTGGGCGCCGTGGGACTCCGGTGTGGACTTCGCCGCGGCCGACCTGGCCGTGCTGCGCTCGCCGTGGGACTACACCGACCGCCTGCCGGAGTTCCTGGCGTGGTGCGCGACCGTGCCGGGGCTGGCCAACCCGCTGCCGGTCGTGCGGTGGAACACCGACAAGGCCTACCTGGT
Source organism: Umezawaea sp. (assembly GCF_057122925.1). Classification (NCBI taxonomy): domain Bacteria; kingdom Bacillati; phylum Actinomycetota; class Actinomycetes; order Pseudonocardiales; family Pseudonocardiaceae; genus Umezawaea; species Umezawaea sp. The sequence continues at coordinate 7,291 of NZ_DBNGPQ010000154.1, forward strand.
CGAACTGGCCGCCGCGGGCGTTCCGGTCGTGCCCACCACGCTGCTGCACCCCGGCGACCGTCCACGGTGGCCGTCCGGTGGCTTCGTCGTGAAGCCCGCAGTCGGCGCGGGGTCGCGGGGTGCGCTGAAGGTCGCCGACGGCGACCACGCCGCGGCCGACGCGCACTGGGAGTCCCTCGGCGCCAAGGCGCTGCTCCAGCCGTACCAGTCCGCTGTGGACAGCCACGGCGAGACCGCCGTGGTCTACTTCGGGGGCCAGTACTCGCACGCGTTCACCAAGGGCGCGATGCTGACCGAGGACGCGGTGCTGGACCCGTCCGGCACCTTCATCGTCGAGCGCCTGTCCCCGGCCGTCCCGGACGCCGCCCGCAGGCGCGTCGCCGAGGACGTCCTGGACGCGGCGACGGGCCTGTTGGGCATCCGCCGCGCCGACCTGCTCTACGCGCGGGTGGACCTGGTGGCGGGCGAGGACGGCTCACCGCTGCTGCTGGAACTGGAGCTGGCGGAACCCTCGCTGGGCTTCCGCCAGACCGACGCCGCCGCGCCGCAGCGCTTCGCCTCGGCCGTCCGCGCCGCGCTGTCCGCCCGCTGACGCCGACGGCCCGCTCACGGTGGCGCTGGTCGACCCGGCGTCCACGCCCGAGCCGGTGCAGGGGCGGTGGGGCGACCTCGACGGGTGCTCGCCCGACCTCGACGGGATCGACGTGAGCCCGCTGTAGGGCGTCGAGCGGCTCAGTTCAGGCCGCTGCCGATGCCGGTCATGGACCTGACCTCCATCTCCGCCTGCTTCACCGGGTCCGCCTCGGTGCGGCTGAGCAGGGTGCCCAGCCAGCCGCAGAGGAACGACAGCGGGATCGACACGATGCCGGGGTTGCCCAGCGGGAACCAGTGGAAGTCGACGCCGGGGAAGATCGAGTTCGGCGCGCCGGACATGGCGGGGGAGAAGATGATCAGCACCACGCACGACGTCAGGCCGCCGTAGATGCTCCACAGCGTGCCCGCCGTGTTGAAGCGCCTCCAGAACAGCGAGAACAGCAGCGTCGGCAGGTTCGCCGACGCCGCCAGAGCCAGGGCCAGCGCCACCAGGAAGGCCACGTTCTGACCGCTGGCCGCGATGCCGCCGACGATGGACAGCAGGCCGACCACGATCGCGGTCAGCCGCGCCACCCTGATCTCCGAGCGGGGGTCGGCCGTGCCGCGCTTGATCACGTTGGCGTAGACGTCGTGGGCGAAGGAGGCCGACGCGGTGAGCGTCAGGCCCGCCACCACGGCGAGGATGGTGGCGAAGGCGACCGCCGCGACGACGCCCAGCAGGACCGCGCCGCCGACCTCGAACGCCAGCAGCGGGGCCGCCGAGTTCTCGCCGCCGGGCGCCGACGCGATCTTCTCCGAGCCGACCAGCGCCAGCGCGCCGAAGCCGATGACGAGCGTGCACAGGTAGAAGGTGGCCATCAGCAGCGTCGCCCAGACCACCGAGCGCCGGGCCTCGCGGGCGTTCGGCACGGTGTAGAAGCGCATCAGCACGTGGGGGAGGCTGGTCACGCCCAGCACCAGCGCGAGCGCGAGCGAGACGAAGTCGAGCTTCGACAGCTCGCTGCCGCCGTAGAGCGCGCCCGGGTCCAGCACCTTCGCGCCCAGCGGGGTGTTGCGGGAACCGGTCTCCATGATCGCCGAGAGGCTGAAGCCGAACTTGCCGAGCAGGAAGATGGTCAGGAAGCTGACGCACAGCAGGAGGAGCACGGCCTTGATGATCTGCACCCACGTGGTGCCCTTCATCCCGCCGACCAGCACGTAGACCACCATGACCACGCCGACCACGGCGATGACCACGGCCTGGCCCACCCGGTCCTGCACGTCGAGCAGCAGGGCCATCAGCGCACCCGCGCCCGCCATCTGCGCGATCATGTAGAACAGCGAGATCACCAGCGTCGCGTTCGCCGCCGCGGCCCGGACCGGGCGCTGCCGCATCCGGAACGAGAGGACGTCGCCGAGGGTGAACCGCCCGGTGTTGCGGAGGCGCTCCGCGATCAGCATCAGGCCCATCATCCAGGCGACGACCCAGCCGACGGAGTAGAGGAAGCCGTCGTAGCCGTGGACCGCGATGCCGCCGGAGATGCCCAGGAACGACGCCGCCGACAGGAAGTCGCCCGACAGCGCGATCCCGTTCTGCGGGCCGGTGAAGCTGCTGCCCGCCGCGTAGTAGTCCGCCGCCGTCGTGTTGCGCGTGCTCGCGCGGTACACGACGTAGAGGGTGATGAGGACGAACACGGCGAACACGCTGATGTTGATCGCCACGTTGCCGTCCGTGGCAGGTCCGTCCACCCGCACCGCTACTCCTCGACGATTCCGGCCAGGCCGCGGACCACGACCACCTGCGGGTCCAGCTTGCGCCTCGCGTAGCGCGCGTAGGTCAGGGTCAGGGCCACGGTGGTGACGAACTGCAACAGCCCGAGCAGGATGCCGACGTTGACCACGCCGAGCACGCGCGTGCTCATGAAATCGTGCGCGTACGCGGAGGCGACCACGTACGTGAGGTACCACGTGAGGAACAACGCGGTCATCGGGAAGATGAATACGAGAGCCCGCCTGCGCAGCGCCTTGAATTCCTCGCTCTGCTGGATGGCGACGAAGTCGGGATTGCCTTCCTCGTCCACCAACAACGGCTGCGCGGGTTCGTCGAATGTGGCGAACCCGCGACCGCGATTAGGTGTCAGCCGCGAATCGAGGGGGCGCGGCACGGCTTTCGTCATCGTGGTCCTCCACGGGGATTCCGGCGGGAGCGGTCGTCGCGACGACCGGTAGCCGGCGGCGCACAGCGTAGCTGGGGGAGCCGTGGAGTCAACCGGATGGCCCAGGTTGCGTTGCCCGATCGGCCAGGTCCGCACCGGCCGGTCCGCTCCCCGTTAGGCCATTCGGTGACAATCTTGCGCGTTGGTCGTTGTCGGGGACCTGACCCTCGCCTACCATCGTCCGACGACATCGCCGCCGTGAATCACGACCCACTGCTGAATGACAACAACGATTTCGAACGGCTAACCGCGCCCAACCCGCACGGTGATCGCCCGACTACCGACCTTGGGGTCCATCCGGTGACTGCGCAGAACCGTGTTCGATGGCGGTGGGCCACCGTCGTGGACTGGCGCAATTGGAGACTCCCCGTCAAGGTCGCGGCGGTGCTGCTGGTCCCGGTGGCGGTCGCCGTCGGCACCGGCGTCCTCCAGATCCGCGGCTACGTCGTGCGCGCCGACTCCTACGCCGCCATCGGCAAGCTGGTCACGCTGCGTTCCGCGCTGACCCCGCTGATCACCGCGGTCCAGGACGAGCGGGCCCACCAGGCAGGCCGCGTCGACGGCACGCCACCGGAGGCGAACGCCTTCCACGAGCGCGGCGCCGTCACGACCCGCGCGTTCGAGGTCGTCCGCGGGCTGGCCCAGGACCCCGCCACCTCGCTCGGCGACGTCGCGTCCTCCCGGTTCGCCGAGGTCACCACCCAGGTCAACGGGATGCCGCAGCTCCGGCAGTCCATCGACGCGGGCTCGGACGTGTCGGTCTCCGTGATCGCCTACACGACCGTCCTGCGCTCGATGCTCGACTTCGACCAGGCGCTGATCAACGAGTTCGGCGACGCGGCGCTCGCGAGCACCGGCGGCGCGCTGCACCACCTCCAGATGGCGGGCGAGCAGCTGTCGCTCCAGCACGCGGTGCTGCTCTCGGCCGTGAGCCGCGGCCGGGTCCTCGACTCCGAGGTCGTCGCGCTGGACCAGTCGCGGCTGCGCTACCTGGACCGGATCAGCGACTTCGCCGCGCTCGCGACGGCGGAGCAGCGGGACCTGCGGACGCAGACCGTGACCGGCCGCGACGTCCTGGCCCGCGACCGGATGGTGCAGGACGCCCTCACCACCGTCGCCACCGCGGACGAACCGGACCCGCCGTCGCTGGAGTCGAAGGTGCCCGCCGGGGAGTGGGTGACCGCCTCCCGCGCCACCGACGCGCTCGTGAACAAGGTGCTCGTCGGCCTGGAGGGCGAGCTGGCGGACACCGTCGCGACGCTCCAGGACGAGACGAGCGACCAGGCGGGCCTCATCTCGACGATCCTGCTGGCCTCGCTGCTGGCCGCCGTCGGCGTCGGCGTCGTCTTCGGCAACAACATGATCCGCTCGCTGCTGACCCTGCGCCGCACCGCGCTGCACGTCGCCCAGCACCAGCTCCCCGAGCTCGTCTCCGACCTGCGCGAGGAGGGCGCGAGCGAGGTCGTCATCGAGCCGGTGGCCGTGCACACGACCGAGGAGTTCGGCCAGCTCGCCCGCGCGTTCGACGCGGTGCACCAGCAGGCCGTCGGCTCCGCCGTCGAACAGGCCAGGCTGCGCGGCGGCCTGCGCAACACCTTCGTCAACCTGTCGCGCCGCAGCCAGGGCCTCGTCGAGCGGCAGCTGCGGCTGATGGAGGAGCTGGAGCGCAAGGAGGAGAACCCGCAGCAGCTCGCGAACCTCTTCAAGCTCGACCACCTCGCCACCCGGATGCGGCGCAACAACGAGAACCTGATGGTCCTCTCCGGCACGGACGTGACGCGCCGGTTCAGCAAGCCGATCCCGCTGGCCGACGTGCTGCGCGCGGCGGCGTCGGAGATCGAGCACTACCAGCGGGTCGTCGTGCAGACGACGCCGCAGGTCGAGGTCGTCGGCTACGCCGCGAGCGACCTCGTGCGGCTCATCGCGGAGCTGCTGGACAACGCCACCGCGTTCTCACCGCCCCGCAGCCACGTCATGATCGTCGGACGGCCGCGCAACGGCGGCGGCGTCGTGATCGACGTGATCGACGAGGGCGTCGGCATGTCGCCCGCCGACCTGGAGGCGGCGAACGTCCGCCTGCGCTCGGTCGACGCCGACGAGCTGCCCGCGACCCGGCAGATGGGCCACTTCGTCATCGCCAGGCTCGCCGCCCGGCACCAGATCGAGGTGACGCTGGCCGACCAGGGCCCGCACCGCGACGGGCTGCGCGCCGTCGTCGGCGTGCCACCGGACCTGGTCCGCACGCCCCGCGACGCCGCGCCCACCGTGGTCGACGCCCCACCCCCCGTCGAACGCCGGGCCCCGGTGGTCCCGTCCGCGCGGCCGAGGCCCGCCGGCAACGGGGTCGCGCCGGCCACCAACGGGGTCGCGCCGGCCACCAACGGGGTCGTGCCCGCCGGCAACGGGGTCCGGCCCGCGCCTGCCGCGAAGAACGACGACGGCGAGTGGTCCTCGTTCCGCGGCATGGCCGTCGACGACACCGACCCGGCGGCCACCACGAGGTCCGTCTGGTTCAAGGGCGAGCTGCCCACCGGCGAGGCACCGCGGCACCGCCTCGACGACCAGGCCGCTCCCGCTCCCCGGCCGGACGGCGTCGCGCCCGACGCGGCCCCGGCGGCGGGCTCCGAGGTCGAGTTGCCGAAGCGCCGGCCGAGGGGCAACCTCGTGGCCGGACGCCCTGGCCCCGAGGGCGTCGCACCCGTACGGCGGGATCCGAACGCGACACGCGGCTTCCTCTCGAGCTACCAGACCGGAATCCGGCAAGGTGTGAGGGATTCCGGCGATCACCGTCCCGCACAGGAGAACCCATGACCTCATCGCGGTCTCGCCAGGTGGACCAGTTCGGCTGGTTGATCACCAACTTCACCGAGCGCGTTCCGGGGGTCGCGCACGCCGTCGTGATCTCCGTGGACGGCTTGCTGCTCACGGCGTCCTCCGGCCTGCCGGGCCAGCGCGCCGACCAGCTCTGCGCCATCGCGGCGGGCGTCACCAGCCTCGCCCAGAGCGCGGCGAACTTCTTCGACGGCGGCGGGGTGCTCCGCTCGGTCGTCGAGATGCAGCACGGCATCATGCTGCTGATGTCGGTCCGCGACGGGTCGTGCCTCGCGGTGCTCGCCGCGCCGGACAGCGACGTCGGCCAGGTCGCCTACGAGATGACCGTCGTCGTCGACCAGGTAGGCCAGCTGCTCACGCCGGAACTCCGTGCGGAGCTGCACGGAGCGACGAGGATGTCCGCGTGATGCCGTTATGACCGGATCGGACTCGGACCAGACGTTCGCGGACCTGCTCAACGGGATCACGCTCGCGGGCGGCTCGCGCAAGGGCCGCAAGGGCAAGCGCGACCAGCCCGCCGCCCAGAAGATCAGCCTGCCGGTCCAGCCGGTGCAGGCGCCCGCGGACGAGGTGGAGGAGACCGCGGGGATCGTCCGGCCCTACTCCTGGACCGGCGGCCGCACGACGTCCGATTTCCAGCTGGAGATCGAGACCATGGTCAGCGTCGGCGAGGAGCTGTACGCGGGTCCGATCAAGGCCGAGTACCAGGACGTGATGGCCCTCTGCGAGGGGCCGCGCTCCGTCGCCGAGGTCGCCTCCCTGCTCGGCATCCCGCTCGGCGTGGCCAAGGTGCTGCTCGGCGACATGGCCGAACGCGGTCTGCTCGACGTCCACGCGACCGCCGCGGTCGACGGTGACATCCCCGACCTCGGCCTGATGGAACGCGTGCTCAGCGGCCTCCGCAAGCTCTGATCCCCACCGCGCCGCGGTGAACCCCCGTCGTCCTGACCCGGTCTCGTGCCGCCCTCCTTGACCTCTAACCCCACATGGGGGTATTCATGGGGTTACAGATTGAGGAGGGGTTCATGCCGAAGATCAACGTCTACCTGCCCGACGAGCTGGCCGAGGCGGTCAAGGAGTCCGGCGTGCCGGTGTCGGCGGTCTGCCAGCGGGCGCTGGAGGAGTCGGTGAAGCGGGTGACGGCCATCAGGGCCGCCGTCCTCGACGACGTGGCGTCCGGCGCGTCCGCGCTCCAGCTCTCGCGCTTCACCCAGCGCACCCGCGACGTCATCGGGCTCGCCGTCGAACGGGCGCGAACGCTGGGCGCCCCGCACGTCGGCACCGAGCACCTGCTGCACGGCGTGCTCGCCGAGGGCACGAACCTCGCCCTGCACGTGCTGCGCGCCGTCGAGGTCGCCCCGGACCGCGTGGCCCGCGAGCTGGCCCGCCGCGAGCCCACCGACGGCGGGAACGTCCCGGAGCGGTTCGGCGGCCACGCCGCGAACGCGCTGGAGCTGACCGTCACCGAGGCGCTCACCCTCGGCCACAACTACGTCGGCTGCGAGCACCTGCTGCTCGGCCTGCTCGCCGAACCCGACGGTGTCGGCGGCCAGGCCCTGCGGGCCGCGGGCGTCGACCTGCGGACCGCCCGCGCGGCCGTCGTCGCGGCGCTCGCGGGCTACGTCCACCTGCGGGCCCAGCCCGCGAGCGCGGGAGGTCCGCCCGACGTGGCCGCCGCCCTGCGCCGCGAACTCGCCCCGCTGATCGAGCGGCTCGACCGGGTGGAGCGCCATGTCGGGCTCGTCGACGAGAACTGACCTCGTGGTGGGGATCCTGATCGCGGTGCTGGTGGTGCTCGCCCTCGCGTGAGCCGTCAGCCGATGATCGCGGCCAACGCGGAGTACAGCGCGGCGGGATTGTCGACCATCGGGAAGTGGCCGGATTCGGGAATGGCCACCGTGGTCGATTCGTCGAGCAGCGGAACGGGGTGACGGGTCCGGTCGCCCAGCGCGCCGTAGAGGTAGGCCGCGCGCGGCAGGGCCCGGTACCAGTCGAGCAGCTTCCCGCTGTCCGACCACTCGACCAGCGACCGGGAGCTCTCGTGGACGGCGGCGGGCGCGCACGTCGCCGTCCACTCGCCCCACGCCCGCAGGTCGGCCTCGGGCGCCGTCCGCAGCGAGTCGACGAACCGGTGGAACTCGTTGACCGCGAAGTCCTCCAGGTCCAGCTCGGCGATCTGCCTGCTGACCAGGCCCGCGTCCTCGCCGACCAGGTTGCCCTCGACGCTGGTGTAGGTGACCAGGCTGGTGGCGCCCTGGGCCGCGATGAGCCCGACCGCGCCGCCCAGGCTGTGCCCGACCACGTGCAGCCTGCGCGGGGCCAGCCGGACGACGACGCGGCTGACCACGTCCGCGTAGGCCTCCAGGGTGTGCGCGCCCGACCGCAGCGGCGCGGTGCGCCCGTGGCCGGGCAGGTCGATCGCGCACGTCGTGAGGTGGGCCAGCGCGGGGGAGTCCGTGATGCCCGCGAAACTCTCCTTGGTGCAGCTCAGGCCGTGCAGCAGGAGGACGACGTCCGGTCCGGCGGGCCGGATGTCCGCGACGACGTCGACGACCGCTCCGCCGTGGTCGACGGGAATGGCCTGGTTGTGGAGGAGGTTCATCGTCCGGCTTCTGTCGTCGGTCGTGCTCGGGGCGTGGTCGGCTGTTCATCGGGATGTTGCGGCGCAACCTTGACCCGCATTCATTCTTTCGCGTGTTCAATCCCGGTGATTCAGTGAATTCTTCCGCAATTCTGCGGTTCTCTTGCCAGAATCCATAAATGGCCTACTATGGCTTCAGTGTCGACCGAAACCAAGGAGTCCTCGTGAGCGCCGGACGGGAAACCCGCCTCTCCGCCTGGGTCGAGCGGGTGGCGGCGCACTTCGCCGAGGAGGGCATCCCGCTCATCGGCGGCCGCATCCTCGGCTACCTGCTGGTGTGCGAACCCGTCGAGCGCACGGCCGCCGAACTCGCCCAGGAGCTGGAGGCCAGCAGCGGTTCGATCAGCACCAACCTCAAGTTCCTGGTCAACGCCGGGCTCGTCACCAAGCGCACCCGCAGGGGGCGGCAGGCCGCGGAGTACCGCGTCGACGAGAAGCGCTGGGCCGACATGGTGCAGCGCAGGCTGGACGCGCTGGTCAGCGTGCGCGACCTGACCGAGTCGGGGATGCGGCTGCTCAGCGGCGACCCGCAGCGCGCCCACCGGCTGCGCACCGTGGACCAGCTCTACACCTGGCTCGCCGACGAGCTGCCCCCGCTCTGGGAACGCCGCCCCGCGCCGCCCAGGTGACCGCCGCCCCCAGGCGGTTCGGCACGGCCTCGCAGTCCCGGCGCGGCGTCTCGGCGTCGTCGGCGCGCACCACGAACACCCCGAGCCGGTTCCGCGAACCACCCGACGGGTCGTAGTCGGGCACCGTCGCTCCCGAGGGCATCGCGAACGCCCCGACCTTCCGCACCGTGGTGCCGGGGGACAGGATCGAGGTCCGGTCGACGGCGTTCGGCAGCCACCGCGGGTTCGTCCCCCACGGCGTGCCGCCCGCGCCCGTCGGGATCACCGCCGGCGACGCCGCGGCGCGCCCGCCCTCCACGAGCACCGAGGGCGGGTGCTCGACCGGCTCGCCCAGCAGTTCCCGCACCAGCGCCGCGATCGGGTCGACGCCGAACACGGTCTCGATGGTCGCCACCGACCTGTCCGTGACGCTCGTGCGGGCGGCCGCTCGTCCACGGCGGTCGCCGGCAGCGGCGCGAGGGCGAGCACGTGCGGCTCCCCGCACCCGGCGACGCGCGGGAACACGCGCTCCAGCGGCGCCCCTGGCGCGCACGGAGACGATCTTCTTGGCCGGACCCATCAGCCGACCGTGGGTTCCACCCGCGAGCGGACAAACCCTAGAGTCCCCTAAACGGGCTGGTCAGACAGGCTTTCGAGGCGCTCGTGCGACGTCGGACCCACCTCGGTCGGCACCGGCCCGCGAGACCGGCTCGCGACCCACAGCGCCGCCGTCGCGACCACGACGGCCCCGGCGCCCAGCACGTGCACCGACACCAGCACCTCGGGCACACCGGTCCAGTACTGCACCATGCCCAGCACCCCCTGCGCGAGCGTGACGCCCACCAGCACCCAGTAGCGACGGCGCAGCACCGCGTCCCGCGAGAACGCGTGCACCGCGAACCCGAGAGCGGCCACCATGCCGAGGAACAGGAACAGCAGGTCCGCGTGCCCCTGGGCCAGCGCGTCCACCGGCAGGTCGAGCCGAGGGGTGTCCGCGTCACCCGCGTGCGGCCCGGCGGCGGTCACGAACGTGCCTGCCAGCAGCAGGAACCCCAGCACCGCGGCCTGCACGACCTGGAGGTGCAGCAAAGCCTTGGGCAGCAGCGGTTCCGACGGCTCATCACCCTCGGCCAGCGACCGGTGCAGCAGCACGGCCAACCACACGAGCCCCATGGACACCAGGAAGTGCACCGACACGGTCCACCACAGCAGTCCGGTGAGGACGGTGATCCCACCGATGACGGCCTGCAACGCGACCCCACCGAGCTGGATCAGCGCCAGCACCAGGACCCGCCGCCGCCGAGGCCGCCCCAACCAGGCAGCCACCACGATCAACCCGGCGATGATCCCGACCACGCCGGTCAACGTCCGGTTCCCGAACTCGACCCACTGGTGCAGCGGCCCGATCTCAGGGTGGGCGACAGGCGTCAGGCTCCCCGCCACGCACTGCGGCCACGTCGGACACCCCAGCCCGGAGCCGGTGACCCGCACGATCGACCCCGTGACGGCGATACCGCCCTGAGCGACGACCAGGGCAACGGCGATCGCGCGCTGGAGGGACAGGAGACGATCGGTGAACCAGCCGGGAACAGACACCCGTCGATGGTAGGACGCCGCACCTGAGAACCGAACAACCGGGCCACCAGCGCAAACACAGTGACCCCGGTCTCACGACCAGCAGGCGAAGGGCCGGTGGACCACGGGCCTGACCAGGTGGGACGCGACGCGCGGCCGGTTCCACCCGCGGGTTCGACCCCTACCGCGGACCCGAGCCGCACCCACGACGTCGGCGACCGCTCCCCGCGACTCAGTCCAGCTTGGTGGTCCGCGAAGCCACCCCGGCAGCGACGACCCCCCACACCACCAGCACCGCGACGGGCCCGACCCCCGGGCCGCTCCCGTCCACCACGGCGGCGTGCAACCCCTCCGCCAGCGCGGCCGACGGCAGCAACTGCACCACGGCCGCGACCCCGGAGGGCAACGACTCCACCCCCAACGCCACCCCACCGATCAGCAGCAGCAGGAACCACACGATGTTCGCCAGCGCCAACACGATCTCCGCCCGCAGCGCCCCACCGAGCAGCACACCCAGCGCGCCGAACGTCAACGTCCCCAGCACGATCAGCAGCACGGCCCACACCAGCCCGCCGACCGGTGGCCGCCACCCCAGCACCAGCGCGGTCCCACCCAGGATCACGACCTGCACGGCCACCACCGCCAGCGCCGCCGTCACCCGACCACCGACCAGCAGCCACCGCGGCAACGCCGACGCCAACCGCTTGAGCACCCCGTACCGCCGGTCGAACCCCAGCGCGATGGCCTGCCCCGTGAACGCCGACGAGAGGATCGCGAGCGCGAACACGCGCGAGACGGCCGAACCCACCCTGGGTTCCGGCAGCGGGATCGCGGTCATCAGCGAGAGGGCGACCAGCAGCGCCACCGGGATGATCACGGTGAGCAGGACCTGCTCGCCGTGCCGCAGCGTCAGCAGCATCTCCACGCGCGACTGGGCGAGGAACATCCTGCCCAGCTTCCCGCGCCCAGGGGCGGGGGTGAACGTGCCGGGGGTGAACCTGGCCGACGACGTCACCGTGTCTCCGATCGCGCTTGTCCGGGTCATGAGCGGAGTTCCCGGCCGGTCAGTTCGATGAACACGTCTTCGAGGCTGCGCTTCGCGACCATCAGCTCCTCGGCGAGCACACCCTGCTGGGCGCACCACGAGGTGACGGTCGAGACGACCTGAGGGTCGATGCGCCCCTCCACCACATAACTCCCACCTGTGGGTTCGCGCACCTTCAGACCCTCCGGCAGCGCGGCCATGAGCAGGGCGGTGTCGAGGCCGGCGCGGGTGCGGAAGCGGAGCTGCTGGTCGTCGGGTTCGTCGGCGGTCAGCTCGCGGGGGCTGCCCTGGGCGACGACGCGGCCGGAGTCGACGATCACGACGTGGTCGGCCAGTTCCTCGGCCTCGTCGATGAGGTGCGTGGTGAGCAGGACGCTCACGCCGTCGCGCCGCAGAGCGGAGATCAGCTCCCACACCAGCCGCCGCGCCTGCGGGTCCATGCCCGCCGTGGGCTCGTCGAGGAACACCAGCTCCGGACGGCCGACGAGCGCGCACGCGAGCGACAGGCGCTGCTGCTGGCCACCGGAGAGGCGCTTGTACGGGGTGCGCACCGCCCCGGTGAGCCCGAGGACGTCGAGCAGCCACGCCGGGTCGAGCGGGTTGGCCGAGCAGGTCGCGATGAGGTTCAGCAGCTCGTCGGCGCGGACGCCCGGATAGCCGCCGCCGCCCTGCGGCATCACGCCGATGCGGGGCCGCAGCCGGTCGCCCTGCGTCCTGGGGTCGAGGCCGAGCACGCGCACGGTGCCCCCGTCGGCGGTGCGGAAGCCCTCGCACACCTCGACGGTCGACGTCTTGCCCGCCCCGTTGGGGCCGAGCAGCGCCAGCACCGTCCCGGTCGGGAGCGTGAGGTCGAGCCCGTCCACCGCGAGCGTCGTGCCGTACCGCTTGACCAGTCCCGACACTTCGACGGCTGAGGTCACGGACTGGGTGGTCACGACCGGGAAGCCTAGGGCGTGCCACCCGTCACCCGGTGGTGGGGTCAGCCCCACCAAGGGCCTCGGGGTGGCGTCAGGGTCGCATCGGGGAATTCCCCCCTACCTGCCTAAACATTAATAGGCCAAGATTTCGACATGGCCGAGATTCAGGCAAAAGGGCGGGCGGTGCTCGCACCACTCGCTGTTGCGAGCCTCGTCCTGTCGTTGTTCCCGATTGTTTACCTGCACGTGGCGTCGGCGGGCCAGATTAGTCCCATCAGCCGCACGATCAGCGACTACATCTTCGTCGACAACGGGACCGGGCTGCTCGCGGTGACGGCGCTGTCGCTCGCCGCCGGTTCCGTCGTGCTGCTGATCGCCCTGTTCGGGGCGGGTCTGCCGCGTCGTGGGCCGATCACCGTGCTGGTGGGCCTGTGGGCGGCGGGCTTGACCGTGGCCACCGTGTTCCCGACCGACCCGACCGGAACCCCGACGACGATGTCCGGCGCCGTGCACCGATACGCGGGCGCGGTGATGTTCGTGAGCCTGCCGCTGGCGGGTTTGCTCATTTCCCGGAGATTCATCCCCAGTACCACCGTCCGTCGCCTTTCGTTGGCCAGTGGTATCACCAGCTTTCTATTCATGCTCAGCCACGTCCCGGTTGTTTTTCCGGGAGATGGCGCGGTGCTGCTGGGGTTGGCCGAACGAATCCTGTTCGCCGTCCTCTACGGCCTGCTGTTCGCACTCGCCGCCGCGCTCTGGCGGGACACCGCGCCGCGGGGGCGCACGGGGGAGGTGACCGCGTGACCGGCATCGCGATCCTGCTGGCCGTCGTGGGTGCCGCGTTCTTCGCCGTCGCCGCCCGCCTCCAGCACAGCGCCGTCGAGCAGGGCGGCGGCGGACCCCGGATCTCCGAGCTGCTGCGCCGTCCCCGCTGGCTCGGCGGGCTGCTCCTGCTCGTGGCGGGCGCCGGGGTGCACGCCGTGGCGCTCGGCATGGCACCGCTGACCGTCGTGCAGCCCGTCGGGGTGCTGGCGATCGGCATGACCGCGCTGCTGGACGGCCGCCGCGAGGCGCTGCCCGCGGTCGCGCTCACCACGTTCGGCGTCGGCGCGTTCGTGCTGCTCGCCGCGGGCAGCGCCACGGCGACGCAGGTCGCGCCCGAGGCCGAGCTGACCGCCGGGCTGCTCGTGCTCGGCCTGATGGCGCTACCCGCCCTGCTGGGCGTGCTCAGCGGACGCCCGCACCTGCGGGCGCTGTCCTTCGGCGTCGCGGGCGGCGTGGCCTACGGCTACGTGTCCGTGCTCATGCGGGCCGTCTCCCAGGACGTCCAGCAGGGCGCGTTCGACCTCGCGTCCGCGGGCTCCGTGCTCGGCATCGTCGTCTCGCTGCTCGTCGGCGGCTGGTTCATCCAGCACGCCTACGCGGGCGGCCCCGCCCACCTCACCGTCGCCTGCCTCACCGTCGTCGACCCGCTGGTCGCCGTCGGCATCGGGGCCGGGCTGCTGGGGGAGTCCGCCCGCACGACCGGGTGGACCGCCCTGGCCCAGATCGTGTGCGCCGCGCTCGCCGTCGGCGGCGTCTGCGTGCTCGCCCGTCGAGAAACACCACCCACCAGATCGGAGAAGCTCGTGAGCAACGGTCGCGCACAGCGGATCGTCATCGCGGCGGAAACCTTCCCCCCGGACGTCAACGGCGCCGCTCGCTTCGCCCACCGCCTGTCGGTCGGCCTCGCCGGGCGAGGGCACGACGTGCACGTCATCTGCGCCGACCCGGTGGGTCCGGCCAGGACCGAGATCGCCGACGGCATCACCGTGCACCGCCTGCGGTCGCGCCGCACACCGTTCTACCGGGGCTTCCGGGTGTGCCTGCCGTGGGAGGTGAAGGGCGACGTCAGCGACCTGCTCGACCAGCTCCGACCCGATCTCGTGCACGTCCAGGCGCACTTCGTGATCGGTCGCCAGGTGCTGCGCCAAGCCGCCGAGCGCGGCATCCCGACGGTGGCGACGAACCACTTCATGCCGGAGAACCTGTTCGGCCACGCCCACGTCCCCCGCCGGCTCCAGTCCGCCGCGTCGCGCTGGGCGTGGAAGGACCTGAGCAGGGTCTACTCGGTGGCCGACGCGGTGACCGCGCCGACGCCGCGCGCCGTGGAACTGCTGCACGAGAAGGGGTTCCCGAACAGCGCCGTGCCGGTGTCGTGCGGCATCGACATCGACCGCTACCGGTCGCGGGCGGCCACCCGCGCCGACGGCCACCAGACCGTGCTGTTCGTCGGCAGGCTCGACGAGGAGAAGCGGGTCGACGAGCTGCTGCGGGCGCTGGCGCTCGTGCCGAGGCTGCACGCCGAGATCGTCGGCGACGGCTCGTGCCGCGCCGAGTGGGAGCTGCTCACCGCCCACCTGGGCATCACCGACCGGGTGCGGTTCCGCGGGTTCGTCGACGAGGAGGCCCTCCTGGACGCCTACGCGAACGCCGACGTGTTCTGCATGCCCGGTGTCGCCGAACTCCAGAGCCTCGCGACGATGGAGGCGATGGCCGCGGGCAAGCCGGTCGTCGCGGCGGACGCGATGGCGCTGCCGCACCTGGTCCGCCCCGGCCGCAACGGCTGGCTGTTCCAGCCCGGCGACGTCCGCGGCCTGGCCGACCGGCTGCACGGCGTGCTGGCCGACCCGTCGGTCACCGCCCGCATGGGCGCGGCCAGCAGCGAGCTGATCGCGCGCCACGCCATCGGCGGCACGCTCGACAGGTTCGAGGGCATCTACGCCGGGGTGCTGGGGCTCCCGGCGCTCACGCCGCCGGTCGCCGAACTGGCGGCCTGAGCCGACCGCGTCGTCCGGGCCGCCTGGACCCGGATGGCGTCGACCACGCGCAGGGCGGCGGGCTTGAGCACCAGCCCGCCGTCCTCCCGCCGGTCCACCAGGAACCGGTACAGCAGCGCGTGGTTCTCCAGCTTCACCAGCAGCGCGTCCGCGACGTCCGTGCGGTCGCGGGCCGGGTCGGCCTGCCGCACCAGCGTCCGCACGATCGCGCGCCGGGCCCGCATCGGCACCCACCAGCTCGTCACCAGCACCAGGACCAGGCCGAACACCAGCGAGGTCGCGAGCACCGACTCCCAGCCGAGGAAGCGGATCCGGCCGAGCAGCAGCACCACGGCCACCAGCAGGAAGCAGATGCCGTAGACGACCGCCCAGCCCGCGGTCGCGGCGGCGGGCGCCTCGGCGTTCTCGGTGTCCCACCGGCCGTTCCGCTTGCGCCACCGCTGCAACGACCGGCCGCCGGTCGTCGCGCACGCGGCGCCGACGGCGACGGCCGCCGCGGCGACGACCACGACGAACGGCGACGTCAGCAGGGCCAGGTCGTACAGCTCGTAGCGGACCACGGCCCACACGGCCAGGCCGACGGCGGCCACGGCGGCCACCCGCCACACGACCTTGCCGATCCTCTTGTAGGTGCGCCGGTCCTTGAGCACGGCGAACGGCGTGCGGATGGGCGCGGGCAGGCTGCCGATCACCAGCAGCGCCAGCACGACCAGCGCCACACCGCCCACGGCGACCATGCCGGTGGCGGCCTCCTCGCCGGTCTCGCCGGAGTTCAGCGCCGCCCGCGTCCGGTCGATCGCGATGACCCCCAGCGGGATCACCGGTGAGAGCAGCACCAGCCCGTGCAGGAGCGTGCCGGACCGCAGCGCGGAGTACCCGAAGGCCGCCATCAGCGTGCCGCCGCCCAGCGCCGCGGCCGGCCCGACGGCCCAGTTCGGCAGCAGGTTGAACAGCGCCAGCACGAGCAGCGCGCCACCGACGGCGAACCCGAGCGACCCCAGGAACTGCGCCAGCTTCCCGCCCCTGGTGAGCCCGGTGATCGTCCAGTACGGCAGCAGCGCCGCCCCGCGCACGACCCTGGTCACCGGCTTCAGCGCGGCGAGCCCGGAGTTCTTGCTGTCCGCGACGGTCACCGCCACCGCCGCCGCGGTGGCGGCCGTGCGGATCATCTGGTCGCTGCCCGCCTCCTGCGAGATCGGCTCGCGCCCGATGCCCGCCTCGTCGAACGCGCGCAGCGCCCGGAGCCCGAGCGCGGTGCTGCGGGCCCGCGTGGACGGCGTGTCGAAGTCCACCGGCGCGCTCAGCCGCTCCAGCAGCGACGCCTGCTCCTCCAGGAACAGCTCGCCGCGCGACCGCGGGTCGCCGCCGTCCTTGCGGTCGGCCAGGATCGCCGCGCGCAGCGCGGGCAGCTCCTCGCAGATGATCCGCACGTGCAGGCCCCACGCCGCCAGCTCCGCGAGCGCGCCCGCCGTGGGCGGCAGGTCGCCCTCCCGGACGTCCTCGGCGTAGATCCCGGCGAGTTCCTCCTTCGCCGCGGCCACCGCGCGCGCCAACTCCGGCGTCGACCCGCCGAACAGCTCGTCCACCAGGTCGTCGACCTGGTCGTAGGCCCGCTGCCGCGCCCGCCCCGCGTCCCCGCGCCGGTCGGCCTCCGAGGCGGTCAGCAGGTCCATGCGGCGCAGCCGCTGCGGGTCGAAGATCACCTTGCAGAGCATCGTGGCGCCGTCGAGCCTGCCCCAGATCCAGTCGTTGACCCGCCAGGAGCGCTTGAGGAACCCGGAGAACCGGCTCAGCGACGCCCCGCCCGCCTTGTCGTCGGCGGTGGTGCTCCTGGTGGCGAACGCGTTGCGCGTCTGGAGGCTGATCTGCACCAGCTCCACGGCCTGGTCCACGCCGCCGCGCGAGTCGTCGGCCAGGCACGTCGTCGAGATCTCCAGCGCCATCAGCCGCGACAGCCACACCTCCGGGCCCGCGACCATCCCGGCCCGCGCCTCGCGCGGCGTCAGCTCGGTGGTCAGCAGCGCCCGCCACGGCGCCAGCCCGCCCAGCGCCACCCGGTCGGTGTCGTCGAGCAGCGTGAGGATCTTCTGCGCCTCGTCGACCAGCGTCCCGATCTCGATGACGGTCGCCCGCACGTCAGCACCGATCGACCCGGTCTCGCCGAACGTCATGCGCTGGTCGTACACGCCGAGCCGTTCGCTCCAGTACGCCTGGTCCAGCGTCCCGGAGTTCGCGCCCGTCCACGTCACGTCGACCTTCTCGCGGAGCTGCCGCAGCGTCGCCCGCACCCGGTGCAGCCGGGTCCGCGACTCCGCGACCAGCACGCACGCGCCGCGCAACGGCCCCTCGTGGGTGTCCGGCACGACCCAGACCATCCGCTTGAGCAGGTCCATCGCCGACGACGCCAGCGAGTCCGCCATCGTCACGCCCCACAGCCACCCGGTCGCGGCCAGCGTCGACGGGAGCTGCTGGGACGGCACGTAGGGCAGCGTCCCGTGCCGCGCGCGCCACTCCCGCTGCGCCGACTCGGCCGCCGCGCGCACCCGTTCGAACGACCAGCCCGCCGCGTTCGACCCCGTCACGGCGAACTGCCGGGTGGTGACGTCGCGCGCCGCCAGCCGGATCCGCACGTCCTCGTAGTGCTCGTGCAGCGTGCTCGCCAGCTCGTAGGCCTTCTCCGCGACGGTCGTCGGCGCCTTGTGGTTGTTCGCCAGCCCACCCGCGAGCCGCTCCAGCAGCGAGTTGCGGCCACCGCGCCGGGACGCCGCCAGCCGGTTGTGCTCCTCGATCTTCTCCACGTACGTCCGGCTGCCCTGCCCCGACCACGCGCCCTGCACCCGCACGGCGGTGCTGACCGTGCTCGGCACCTCCCGGCGCTGGTGCGCGGGCGGCTCGGCGCTCTCGGTCTCGGCGTGCGGGAACACCAGCAGCATCACCCGCCGCACCGGCCCGTTCGCGGGCATCCGGTCGATGGCCTCCAGCGCCTCGCGGGTCGGCGTGTTCACCAGGACACCGCCGTCCACGGCGAAGCGCGACCGGTCGGCGTCGCTGTGCTTCGCCCACGACGCCACGTCGCCCATGTCGGGCTTCGACGGGGTGCCCTGGCCGTTGACGGGGATGAACGAGGGCTCGAACGCGATCGGGAACGACGCGGACGACCGTGCCGCCAGCGCCATCTGGAGGACCCGTCGCGGCAGGTCCTCGGCGGCGAAGTCGTCGCGGCCCGTCGTCTCGTCCGACGGGGTCGCCCAGTCGTAGGCGTCGCGGCGGAAGGAGAAGCTGCCCTGGTCCGCGACCTGCACCAGGGGCTGGCCGAGGTCGTCGTAGGAGACCTTCGGGACGCCGCCCAGCAGCGTGGTCGTGATGCGCAGGTCGACCGGGCGGTCCTCGGGCCGGGTGGGGGAGAAGTCGGTGGTGAGCCGGTCGAGCATCTCCTGGAGGCGGGGCAGGAAGAACTCGTCGCCGCGCAGCAGCGACACCGGCTGGCCCTGGAAGGGCGTGCGGAGCAGTTGCTCCATGCGGCCTTGCTCGGCCCAGAGGTCCCGCAACCGGGTCAGGTCCGCGTTGTGGCTGACCTGCGACATCGCCAGGGCCGCACCGTTGATGCCGCCCGCGGAGGTCCCGGTGATGACATCGGCCCTCGCGGTGCAGCCCACCATCTGGAGGAGGTGCTGGTAGGTCGTGCCCCGCCGGGTGAGGCGGTCCAGTTCGAGCACCACGCCGCCCATCCAGACAGCGAGACTGACCCCACCGTTGAGCACCACGGCGAACCGGATCTGCTCCTGCGGCACCTCGGCCATGTGGAACTCCTCCATCGGACCACCACGACGGGGCGATCTTGCCGGCAAACGGGGAGCGGCGGATTGGAACCGGAAGATACGAACCGGGTGGCGGTTCGGGGGTTCCGAGACCGTCGGACCCCGCGCGGTTGGCGTGCCGGCGAACGACCAGGACCCGCTCAGCGCTCACTCCGCTCTGCTGCATCACATCCACGAATCCAGAATACTGTCTACGATGTCCATGACGATCTGCTGTGGAAGCGACCCGAGCAAGCAGCCCATCGCCGTGAAGTTCGGCCCAGCCCAAGCCGGCCACCACGGCTGAGCGGCCCGACACGAACCGACTGATCATCGCCGTGAGGACCGAGCTGAGCCGGTTGGCCGCTGCCGAGCGGAACGGCCTTGGCTGGTTGACCGCCACCAATCGGACCGGCCTAAACCGACCGCCCACCGTCAAAGCGCACCTGCACAAGCCGACCGGCCACAGCAAAAGCCGCCTGACCTGCCCCAAGCGGACCCGCGCAAGCCGTGTGGCCGTGACGACACTCGCGCACCGGGGGGACAGCCCCACGGTCCGGCGCACTCACAGGCCCAGCCCCAGCACTCGGTGTGCAGTACTCGACACTCAGCGGTAATCGTTGCCCGGCGGCAACGGATCCCGGCGCATCAGCGGGTACAGCTGCTTGCGAGCCACCAGCACGCACAGCACGAACGTCACCACCGCCCCCGTGACCGCCTGCGGCACCACATAGGCACGCCCGTCGAACGTCGACCCCGTGGGCGGCAGGATGATCGCGATGAACGCGCTCGTCGTCATCGCGAACGTCCGGAACCTCTTCGCCACCACCGCGGTGGCCAACGGCAGCGCCGCCCACAGGACGTACCACGGCTGGAGCACCGGCCCCAGCACGAGCACCGCGCCCAATCCCGCACCCAGCCCGTTGGCCGCCTTGATGCGCCCCCGGAAGCTCTTCCACAGCAGCGTGCCCACGATCGCCACCGACACGGCCTGCCCGAGGATCCTCGCCAGCGCGATGGTCGCCTCGGTGTGGTTGCCCAGCGACAGAGTGATGCCCAGTCCGCCCGCCAGGTAGCCGAGCGCGGTCGGCGGTGACATCCAGCTCTTCACCGTCGTGGCCACGTTGAGCGTGGACGTCCAGCCGAAGCCGTAGCCGGTGCCCAGGCAGACGAGCGCGGTGATCGCCGCCGCGATCACGGCCAGGATCGCGGCCGAGCGCACGAGGTCGCCGAACCGGCCGCCGAGCCTGCGCGCGAACATCACGCCGAGGAAGCCGAGCGCGAGCATCGCGGGGATCTTCACCATGGCGCCCATCACGATCATGGTCGCCCCGAGCGTGATCCACAGCAGTTCCTCGCGGGTCACGGGCGGGGGTGTCGCGCCGCGCGCCAGGACCGGCATCCTCCGCATCGCCAGCTCCAGGCCGACGAGCATGAGGCCGATCGCGAGGCCGTCGTTGTGGACGCCGATCACGATGTGGAAGAGCACCAGAGGGTTCAGGGCGCCCAGCCAGATCGCGCCCACCGGCGGCACGCCGAAGCGGCGGGCGAGCCTGGGCAGCGCCCACACGATCATCGCCAGGCCCACCAGCGCCAGCAGCCGGTGCAGGAACACGCCCGGCAGGACGTGGTCGCCGGTCATCATCGCGATGACCCGGCCCCCGGCCAGGAACAGCGGGCCGTACGGGGCGGGGGTCTCGCGCCAGATGTTCGGCACGTTCATCGTCAGCGGGTGTTCCACGCCCAGCGCCGTGGCGGGGCCGAACTCGTACGGGTCCTGGCCGCGCGCGGCGATCTCGCTCTGCGCCAGGTAGCTGTAGACGTCGCGGCTGAACATGGGGAGCGCGAACACCAGCGGCATCGTCCACATGAGCAGCGTGCGGTCGAGCTGGCTGCGCGTGGCGAGCCTGACCCGTCCGGGGCGGACGAACCTGCCCAGCCACAGCCACGCGGACACGATCATGAACACGCCGGTCCAGACCAGGCCGATCGCGACGCTGGGCATCCGCACGAACAGGCCGAGAACCGGGGTGCCGGGCAGGGGGCTGAAGACCGGGGCCGCTCCCGCGCCCAGCGAGCCGACGACCAGGAGCAGGGCGCCGACCGTCCCCCAGCGGCGGATCACGTCGAGCTGCCTGCGTTCGACCGCGTCGAGCGAGCCGGGTTCGGTCGCCGTCACGTCTGCACTCGTCCCCACTCCGCCTGCCGCCACGTCGAGAGGGTAGCGAGCAGCGAAGACGGGTGACTCGGGTCACCCGGCCGGGGCGGATCTTTGCGAGCGCCGACGAAATAAGCAACACTGGTGTTGTGAAATACGCCGGGACCGATTCGCCCGCCTCCACAGGCGGTGTCGAAGCACCCTTCGCGCCCCCCGGGCACGACGGGCGGACCAGGCGGGGCGTCGCCAGGCTGCTGCTGGAGCAGGGCCCGGTCACCGCGGCGGCTGTCGCCGAGGTGCTCGGACTCAGCCCCACGGCGGTGCGCAGGCACATCGACGCCCTCGTCGCCGACGGCGAGGCGACCAGCAGGGAAGCACCCCGGAGCGGCCAGCGCGGTCGTGGCCGCCCGGCGAAGCTCTTCCTGCTGACCGAGACGGGACGGGCCCGCTTCGGGCACGCCTACGACGACCTCGCCGTGGCCGCTCTGCGGTTCCTCGCCGAACAGGGCGGGGAAGAGGCGGTACGGGCCTTCGCGGAACGCCGGATGACCGCACTGGTCGACCGGCACCGCGCCGCGATCGTGTCGCTCCCCAGCCCGGTCGAGAGGGCCAAGGCCCTTGCGAGCGCGCTGAGCAGGGAGGGATACGCTGCCTCGACGCGCAACGTGGGCGCGGGTGAGCAGTTGTGCCAGCACCACTGCCCGGTCGCCCACGTGGCTGCCGAGTTCCCACAGCTGTGCGAGACCGAGACGGCGATGTTCGCCGACCTCCTCGGGTCCCACGTCCAGCGACTGGCGACGATCGCACGCGGCGACGCCGTGTGCACCACGCACATCCCGAACACCGCAAAGACCCCAGATGGAGGGGAGCCCGCATGACTGCCGCTGCCGAGCAGCGCACGCCCACCACGGTGCAGTCTGAGCCGCTCAGCCAGGAAGAGACCCTGGCGAGTATCGGCAACTACGAGTTCGGCTGGTCCGACTCAGACGCTGCTGGTACGAGCGCACGCCGAGGCCTGAACGAGGACGTCGTCAGGGACATCTCGGCGAAGAAGAGTGAGCCGGCGTGGATGCTGGAGCACCGCCTGAAGGGGCTGCGCCTGTTCGAGAAGAAGCCGATGCCGACGTGGGGTTCCGACCTCTCCGGCATCAACTTCGACTCGATCAAGTACTTCGTGCGCTCGACCGAGAAGCAGGCGACCTCCTGGGAGGACCTGCCCGAGGACATCAAGAACACGTACGACCGGCTGGGCATCCCCGAGGCGGAGAAGCAGCGCCTCGTGGCCGGTGTCGCCGCGCAGTACGAGTCCGAGGTCGTCTACCACCAGATCCGCGAGGACCTGGAAGCGCAGGGCGTCATCTTCAAGGACACCGACACCGCGCTCAAGGAGCACCCGGAGCTCTTCCAGGAGTACTTCGGCTCGGTCATCCCCTCGGGTGACAACAAGTTCTCCGCGCTGAACTCCGCGGTGTGGTCCGGCGGCTCGTTCATCTACGTCCCCAAGGGCGTCAAGGTGGACATCCCCCTCCAGGCCTACTTCCGGATCAACACGGAGAACATGGGCCAGTTCGAGCGGACGCTGATCATCGTCGACGAGGGTGCCTACGTGCACTACGTCGAGGGCTGCACGGCGCCGATCTACTCCTCGGACTCGCTGCACTCGGCCGTGGTCGAGATCATCGTGAAGAAGGGCGGCCGCTGCCGCTACACGACGATCCAGAACTGGTCGAACAACGTCTACAACCTGGTCACCAAGCGCGCCAAGGCCGAAGAGGGCGCGACCATGGAGTGGATCGACGGCAACATCGGTTCCAAGGTGACCATGAAGTACCCGGCGGTCTTCCTCATGGGCGAGCACGCCCACGGCGAGGTCCTGTCGATCGCGTTCGCGGGCGAGGGCCAGCACCAGGACGCCGGCGCGAAGATGGTCCACATGGCGCCGCACACCTCCTCGACGATCGTGTCGAAGTCGGTGGCGCGCGGCGGTGGCCGCACCTCCTACCGCGGCCTGGTGCAGATCAACAAGCGGGCGCACCACTCGAAGTCCACGGTGAAGTGCGACGCGCTGCTGGTCGACAACATCAGCCGCTCGGACACCTACCCCTACGTCGACGTCCGCGAGGACGACGTGCAGATGGGCCACGAGGCCACGGTCTCGAAGGTGTCCGCCGAGCAGCTGTTCTACCTGATGTCGCGCGGCCTCACCGAGGACGAGGCCATGGCCATGATCGTGCGCGGGTTCGTCGAGCCCATCGCGCGCGAGCTGCCCATGGAGTACGCGCTGGAGCTGAACCGCCTGATCGAACTTCAGATGGAAGGGGCCGTCGGCTGACATGGCCGTGTCAACAGAGGCCCAGCACGGCCTGTCCGACCACTCGCACGGCGCCGGGGCAGCGATCCCGGTGTCGTCGCGGGCGGACCACTTCTCCTCGTTCGACGTCGACGCCTTCGAGGTGCCCGGCGGTCGCGAGGAGATCTGGCGCTTCACCCCGATGAAGCGGCTCGCCAACCTGCACGACGGCGCCGCCGCGACGGGTTCCGCCACGGTCGAGGTCACGGCCGCCGAGGGCGTCACCGTCGAGACCGTCCTGCGCGGCGACGCGCGGCTCGGTGTCGCGGGCACCCCCAGCGACCGGATCGCCGCGCAGGCGTGGTCGTCGTTCACCGACGGCACGCTGCTCACCGTCGGCAAGAACGCGGAGATCGCCGACCCGACGCTGGTGACCGTGACCGGCGCCGGTGTCGGGCAGGTCGCCTACGGGCACCTCCAGATCCGCACGGAGCTGTTCTCCAAGGCCGTCGTGGTGATCGACCACCGCGGCTCGGGCGCGTACGCGGACAACATCGAGTTCGTGGTCGGCGACGGCTCGCACCTCACCGTCATCTCGGTCCAGGACTGGGCCGACGACGCGGTGCACGTCTCCTCGCACCACGCCTCGCTCGGCCGCGACGCGACCTTCCGGCACACGGCGATCACGCTGGGCGGCGACGTCGTCCGCCTCACCCCGACCGTGACGTACACGGGCAAGGGCGGCGACGCGGAGCTGAACGGCCTGTACTTCGCCGACCACGGCCAGCACCTCGAACACCGCACGTTCATCGACCACGCGGTGTCGAACTGCCGCAGCAACGTCGTCTACAAGGGCGCGTTGCAGGGCGAGGGCGCGCACACGGTGTGGATCGGCGACGTGCTGATCCGCGCGGCGGCCGAGGGCACCGAGACCTACGAGCTGAACCGGAACCTGGTCCTCACCGACGGCGCCCGCGCCGACTCGGTGCCGAACCTGGAGATCGAGACCGGCGAGATCGTCAGCGCGGGCCACGCGAGCGCCACGGGCCGCTTCGACGACGAGCAGCTGTTCTACTTGCAGGCCAGGGGAATCCCGGAGGACCAGGCCCGGCGCCTCGTCGTGCGCGGCTTCTTCCACGAGATCCTGCTGAAGATCACCGTCCCCGAGGTGCGCGAGCGCCTCGAAGCGGCGATCGAGGCCGAGTTGGAAGCAGTCGGCGCATGATCAGGGTGTGTGCACTGTCCGAACTGGACGACCGCAAACCGCTCGCGGTCGACGCCGACGGCAACCCCGTCGTCGTCGTCCGCGACGGGGAGCGGGTGCACGCACTGCAGGACGTGTGCTCGCACGCGGCGGTGTCGCTGAGCGAGGGCGAGGTGACGAAGCAGGGGATCGAGTGCTGGCTGCACGGTTCCCGCTTCGACCTCGTCACCGGTGAGCCGTCCTCGCCGCCCGCCAGCGAGCCCGTCGACGTCTACTCCGTCGAAGTACGCGACGGCGACGTGTACGTCGCCGTCCCCCAAACCTGATCCACCACAGGAGAACAGCAGCATGGCCACGCTTGAGATCAAGGACCTGCACGTCACGGTCGTCACCGACGAAGCGCCCAAGGAGATCCTCAAGGGCGTCGACCTGACGATCAAGGCGGGCGAGACGCACGCCATCATGGGGCCCAACGGCTCCGGCAAGTCCACCCTGTCCTACGCCGTCGCGGGCCACCCCAAGTACACGGTGACCTCCGGTTCCGTGACGCTGGACGGCGAGGACGTGCTGGAGATGAGCGTCGACGAGCGGGCCCGCGCGGGTCTCTTCCTCGCGATGCAGTACCCGGTCGAGGTCCCCGGCGTCTCGATGTCGAACTTCCTCCGCACCGCCGCCACCGCCGTCCGCGGCGAGGCCCCGAACCTGCGCCACTGGGTCAAGGAGGTCAAGGGCGCGATGTCCGAACTGGACATCGACCCGGCCTTCGCCGAGCGCAGCGTCAACGAGGGCTTCTCCGGCGGCGAGAAGAAGCGCCACGAGATCCTCCAGCTGGGCCTGCTCCAGCCGAAGATCGCGATCCTGGACGAGACCGACTCGGGCCTGGACGTCGACGCGCTGCGCGTCGTGTCCGAGGGCGTCAACCGCTACAAGGCCTCCGGTGAGGTCGGCGTCATGCTGATCACGCACTACACCCGGATCCTCAAGTACATCTCGCCCGACTTCGTGCACGTGTTCGCGAACGGCCGCATCGTCGAGTCCGGCGGCCCTGAGCTGGCCGACGTGCTGGAGAACGAGGGTTACGTGAAGTACACCGGCAGCGCGGAAGCAGCCAAGGTCTGAGTTTGTTGCACCTGTAGGACCCGTATGAGAGGAGGCGTCGGACCAGTGACCACCACAGCCACTCCGCTGGACGTCGTCGCATTGCGCGAGGACTTCCCGATCCTGGCGCGTACCGTTCGTGAAGGCAAAAGGCTGGTCTACCTGGACTCCGGCGCCACCTCACAACGGCCTACCCAGGTGCTCGACGCCGAACGGCGTTTCCTGGAGACGTCGAACGCGGCCGTGCACCGCGGCGCGCACCAGCTCGCCGAGGAGGCGACGGACGCCTACGAGAGCGCCCGCGCCCGGATCGCCGACTTCGTCGGCGCGTCCGCCGACGAACTGGTGTTCACCAAGAACGCCACCGAGGGCATCAACCTCGTCGCCTACGCGATGGGCAACGCCGCGATCTCCGGCCCGGAGGCGCAGCGGTTCCTGCTCGGCCCCGGCGACGAGGTCGTCATCACCGAGATGGAGCACCACGCGAACCTGGTGCCGTGGCAGCAGCTCTGCCTGCGCACCGGTGCGACGCTCCGCTGGTTCGGCGTGACCCCGGAGGGCAGGCTCGACCTGTCCACCGTGGACGAACTGGTGAACCCGAGGACCAAGGTCGTCGCGTTCACCCACCAGTCCAACGTGCTCGGCACCGTCAACCCGGTGGCCGACCTCGTCGCGGCGGCTCGGAAGGTCGGCGCGCTCACCGTGCTGGACGCCTGCCAGTCCGTGCCGCACGGCCCGGTCGACTTCCACGCCCTCGGTGTGGACTTCGCCGTGTTCAGCGGCCACAAGATGCTGGCCCCGTCCGGGATCGGCGTCCTCTACGGCAAGCGCGAGCTGCTGGAGGCGCTGCCGCCGTTCCTCACCGGCGGCTCGATGATCGAGATGGTCCAGATGGCGAAGTCCACCTTCGCCCCGCCGCCCCAGCGGTTCGAGGCGGGCGTGCCGATGACCTCGCAGGCCGTCGGGCTCGGTGCCGCCGTCGACTACCTGCGCGAGGTCGGCATGGACCGGATCGCGCAGCACGAGCACGTCCTCACCGAGGCCGCCCTCCGCGGCCTGGGGGAGATCCCCGGCGTCACGATCGTCGGCCCGACGTCCACCGAGGACCGCGGCGGCGCGGTGTCGTTCGTGATCGACGGCGTCCACCCGCACGACGCGAGCCAGGTGCTGGACAGCCTGGGCATCGCCGTCCGCGTCGGCCACCACTGCGCGTGGCCGCTGCACCGAGCGCTGGGCGTGCAGGCCACGATCCGCGCGACCTTCTACCTCTACAACGACCTCGACGAGGTGACCGCGTTGCTGGACGGCGTCCGCGAGGCGCAGCGGTTCTTCGGGGTGGGATGAACCATGCAGCTCCAGCAGATGTACCAGGAGATCATCCTGGACCACTACAAGAACCCGCACGGTCGCGGTCTGCGCGACCCGTACGACGCCGAGTCGTTCCAGGTCAACCCGACCTGCGGTGACGAGGTGACGTTGCGGGTCAAGCTCGACGGCGAGACCGTCGCGGACGTGTCCTACGAGGGCCAGGGCTGTTCGATCAGCCAGGCCTCCACGTCGGTGCTGACGGACCTCGTCGTCGGCAAGACGGTGGGCGAGGCGTTCACGAAGTACGACGCGTTCGTCGAGCTGATGCAGAGTCGCGGCACGTTGGAACCCGACGAGGACGTCCTGGAGGACGGCATCGCGTTCGCGGGCGTTTCGAAGTACCCGGCGCGGGTGAAGTGCGCCCTCCTCGGGTGGATGGCATTCAAGGACGCGGTCGCCCGCAGTGAAGGAGCAAAGGCATGAGCGAGCAGGACACCGACGTGGTGCGCGGGGTCGAAGGACTGCCCGTACCGCCCGCTCCCAAGGCGGACCTCGCCGCGTACGACGACCTCGAAGAGGCCATGCGGGACGTGGTGGACCCCGAACTGGGGATCAACGTGGTCGACCTCGGGCTGGTGTACGACCTCCGGGTGGAGGAGGGCAACATCGCGATCATCGACATGACGTTGACGTCGGCCGCGTGCCCGCTGACGGACGTGATCGAGGACCAGACGCGTGCGGCGTTGACCGGTGGGCCCGGCGGCGGGTTGGTGGACGACTTCCGGATCAACTGGGTGTGGATGCCGCCGTGGGGTCCGGAGAAGATCACGGATGATGGGCGGGAGCAGTTGAGGGCTCTCGGTTTCACCGTGTGAGTTCTTGTGCGTGGGGCCCGCCTGGTTTTCAGGCGGGCCCTTTGCGTTTCGTTGGACCGGGTTGCTGGTCCTCGTTGGATCGGGCAGCTGTCAGTCCCGTCGGATCGGGTGGCTGCCGGTTCCAGCAGGGGTGGCCGATGTGACTCGGGGCCCCTCGATTCGCCCTTGGTCGGGCTACTTGTCATGGGTGCGCTGTTTGCCGCATGAGCAGTGTGACCACGTCCTTGAGGCTTCCTCGTTGTTGGAAGGCCCGTCTTTGGCGGGCTGCGCCTGAGCCGTCCAGGAGGAT
>NZ_DBNGPQ010000155.1:0-82745 GCF_057122925.1 Umezawaea sp.
TACAGGAACGGCTGGCCCACCGACTTCTTGTAGGCGTAAGCCGCGATGGTGGGCACCTTGGCCAGCAGGCGGATCGTGGAGATCTCCACCTGGTTGGCGTCGAACGGGCTCAGGCTGTCCTGGTAGAACGTCGACAGCGCGGAGACCGCCGACGACAGCACGGGCATGGGGTGGGCGTCGCGCGGGAAGCCGTCGAAGAACCTCTTGAGGTCCTCGTGCAGCAGGGTGTGCCTGCTGATCTTGGACGTGAAGTCGTCCAGTTGCGCCTGCGTCGGAAGCTCCCCGTAGATCAGCAGGTAGCTGACCTCGTTGAAGTTCGACTTCTCGGCGAGCTGCTCGATCGGGTACCCGCGATAACGCAGAATTCCCGCGTCACCGTCGATGTAGGTGATCTCAGAGGAGCAGGAGGCTGTGTTCACGAACCCGGAGTCCAGTGTTACCAGACCGGTTTTCGCCAGCAGTTTCCCGAGTTCGATGCCAGGCGCACCTTCGGTGGCCTGCACCAGATCCATCTCGAGCTCTCCGCCCTCATGGCGCAGCGCGACGGTACGGGTGTCGTTCGGCGCAGTCGTCGCGTCGGGCATTCAGAGTCCCTCTCACGCTAGGGCGGGGTGGCGGCATGGGCTCGACCGGTCGTGCAGGTCTCACTCGCCGGTAGGCGGATATGGGTCTCCGCACCGCAGCACCACCCCGTTGGGGTCCTGTCAGTTCTCCCACGCTAGTCGGCGGCCTGACCGCCTCGCAGCATTGGTGTGAACCGATTCCGTGAGGTGGGACCGGCATCACACGCAACTATCGCGTAATCCGCACGGTGGCCAGCGTGCACGATCCACGGGCGGACGGTGGTCGACCGACCCGTGGATGCGTTGCGCTCCACGGTAGCCCGTCCGGCACCTTTCGCCACCTCATCGGGGGTGAGAGCTAGGCCATTCTCGTGCTCGTCCGATCACCCGTCGCACACCCCCGGCACTGTGAGTGATGACACGTCACACGCTCCAGCGACGACAAACGGCATCGGGGAGCGATAGCTTTGGGAATCGGGCCACCACTCACCAGTGGGGGTCGCGACGAACCGAAGGTGCCCCGGCCAACCACGCCGGGGCGCCGAGGCTCGTCCCCGAATTTTCTCGGGGTGGAGCCGTTTCGCTACTCCACGAACGCCGCCAGCTCCTCGGTGTACGGCGGTTCGGCCCCGGCCCTCGTGCAGGTGAACGCGGCCGCGTCGCCCGCGTGGGTCAGCGCTTCCTCCCACTGCGTCGAGGTCAGCTCCCCGACGGCGGCGGCGCTCAGCGCGCCGTGCTGGTGCAGCCACGCGATCAGCGCGCCCTGCACCGTGTCCCCGGCCCCGATCGTGTCCACGACCTCGACCTTGCGCGGCGGCACCCGCAGCACCTCACCGGCGCCGGTCAGCACCGCCAGCCCGTCACCGCCCCTCGTCAGCACGATCGCGGCGGGCCCGGCGGCGGCCCACGTCCGCGCCACCTCCAGCACGGCGTCCTCGGACGCGTCCTCCGGCAGGTCGGCGAGCCACCTCGCGTCCTCCACGGACACCTTGAGCAGCCCGACGTGCGGCAGCCACGCCGCGTACCGCGCGCGGTAGGCGGCGGGGTCGTGGATCAGGGCGGCGCGGATGTTCGGGTCCAGCACGGTCAACGCGCCGCGGGCGGCCTCGCGGCGCAGCACCTCCTCGTACGCGCTCGCCCCCGGCTCCAGCACCAGCGACAGCGTGCCGAACGACACGGCGGTCACGTCGTCGGCGAGCGGGCCGGGGTCGGTCACCAGCCGGTCGGCCGTGCCCTCGACGTAGAACGAGTACCGCGCCGACCCGTCCGGTCCGATGCCGACGACGGCCAGCGTCGTCGGCTCGTCGCCGCGCTGCACCAGGTCGGTGCGCACGGCCGAGCCGTGCAGCCGCTCGACCAGCGCGTCGCCGTAGAGGTCGGTCGACACCCGCGAGAGGAAGCTCACCGGGGCGCCCAGCCTGCCCGCCGCGATGGCCACGTTGTACGGCCCACCGCCGAGGCGCGGCACCAGGTCGGCCAACCGCCCGACCGCCGTCGAGGGCGACGGGACGAGGTCGACCAACGCCTCACCAGCAACCACGATCACGCGCGTCTCCGTTCGTTCTGCAACCCGTCGAGGAGGAGTTCCCCGAGCGCCGTGAAGGCCTCCGAGTCCGTGACGCCCGCCCTCCTGGTCAGCACGCCCGTCTGGATGCCCTCGATCAGCAGTCCGGCCATCTCGGCGAACAGGGTCGCATGGACGTCGCGGAACACGCCCTCGCGGACGCCGTCGGCGATGAACGCGCGCAGGCGCTCGGCGGCGGCGCGGGCGTTGCGCTCGTAGGTGTCGCGGGTCGGCGCGAACGCGGACACGTCGGCGATGAACTGGGCGGACGCGCGGCGCAGCTCGTCGGCGGCGCCCGCGAGGTAGGTGCCGATGCGGCCCCGGACGTCGTCGACGGCGGCGACCCGCTCCTCGATCCGCTGGGCCGCGCCCTTGAAGTACCGGCCGACGACGCGGACCGCGAGCTGCTCCTTGCTGGCCGCGAGCGCGTACAGCGTGGACTTCGAGCAGTGCAGGCGGGCGGCGAGGTCGTCCAGCGTGAAGTGCGCGAACCCCTCGGCCAGCACGAGCGCCTCCAGGCGCGCGAGCAGCTCGGTCTGCCGCCCCGTCAGCGGCCTGCGGACCATCGAGGTCATGGTGCGAACTGTCCCACACGGCTAGGAGTAGTACTGGGGTACGTCCTACAGTACTGCTACCAGTACTCAACGGAGGTCGTCGATGCCCGCCGAACGCCTGCTGCCCACCACCGAGGCCGAGGACCTGATCTCGCTCGTCCGCGAGATCGCCAGGGACGAGCTGAAGCCCCGCGCGGCGGAGGCCGAGGAGCAGGAGCGCTTCCCGCGCGACGTGTTCCGCCTGCTCGGCAAGTCCGGCCTGCTGGGCCTGCCCTACCCGGAGCGGTTCGGCGGCGGCGAGCAGCCGTACGAGGTGTACCTCCAGGCCCTTGAGGAGATCGCGTCGTCGTGGATGTCCGTCGCGGTCGGCGTGTCCGTGCACGTGATGTCGGCGTACCCGCTGGCCACGTTCGGCACCCCGGAGCAGCGCGACCGCTGGCTGCCGACGCTGCTGGAGGGCGACCTGCTCGGCGGCTACGCGCTGTCCGAGACGCACGCCGGCTCCGACGCGGGCGCGCTGGCGACCCGAGCGGTGCGCGACGGCGACGACTACGTCGTCAACGGCACCAAGGCGTGGATCACCCACGCGGGCGCGGCCGACTTCTACACGCTGATGGCGCGAACGTCCGAAAAGGACATCACGTGCTTCTTGGTGGACAACGGCCCCGGCATCACCGCCGCGGCCCCCGAGCGGAAGATGGGGTTGACCGGATCCACCACCGCGCAGCTGAGCTTCGAGGACGCGCGGGTGCCCGGCGACCGGCTCATCGGCGCCGAGGGCGACGGGCTGAAGATCGCGCTGGACGCGTTGAACTCCGGCCGCCTCGGCATCGCCGCGTGCGCCGTGGGCCTCGGGCAGGCCGCGCTGGACGAGGCCGTCGCGTACGCCAAGCAGCGCACGCAGTTCGGCAAGCCGATCATCGAGTTCCAGGGCCTGGAGTTCCTGCTGGCCGACATGGCGGCGGGGGTCGAGTCCGCGCGGGCGACCTACCTGGAGGCGGCGCGGCGGCGGGATCGCGGACTGCCGTTCCAGCGGCAGGCGTCGATCGCCAAGCTCGTCGCCACGGACGTGGCGATGAGGGTGACGACCGACGCCGTGCAGGTGCTGGGCGGCGCGGGCTACACCCGCGACTTCCCGGTCGAGCGGTACATGCGGGAGGCCAAGGTGCTCCAGATCTTCGAGGGCACGAACCAGATCCAGCGCCTGGTGATCGGCCGCGCGCTCCGCAAGCTCTAGACGGTGTCCTGGTAGAACGGGTCGACCACGTCACCGACGCCGGTGGCGTGGTTGAACGTGTAGACCTCGCGGCCCTGGACGAACACCCTCAGCGCGCGGCTGAGCACGTCGAGCGGGTCGCCGGACCAGATCACCACGTCGCCGTCGAGGCCGGGCTTGAGCGAGCCGACCCGGTCGTCGAGACCCGAGATCCGCGCCGGGTTCGTGGTGATCGTGCGCAGCGCGGTCGACCGCTCCAGGCCCTCCTTCACGGCGAGGGTCACCTGGTGCACCAGGAAGTGGATCGGGATCACCGGGTGGTCGGTGGTGATCGCCAGTTCGACGCCCGCGCGCTCCAGGATGCCGGGGTTGCGCAGCGACCGCTCGCGCAGCTCGACCTTGGAGCGGGTGGTGAACAGGGGCCCGATGACGACCGGGATCCCCTTCTCCGCCAACAGGTCCGCGATCTTGTGGCCCTCGGTGCCGTGGTGGACGACGAGCCGGTAGCCGAACTCGTCGGCCAGCCGCAGCGCCGTGGCGATGTCGTCGGCGCGGTGGCAGTGCTGGCTCCACGGGATCTCGCGGTCCAGCACCCGCACCAGGACTTCGAGGGTGTTGTCGCGGTCGAACGGCTTGTTCTCCGCCGCCGCGTGCTCGCGCTTCGCCCTGTAGTCCTGCGCCCTGGTGAACGCGTCGCGGATGACCGCGGCCACGCCCTGCCGGGTCGACGGGATCTTCGTCTGGTCGCCGTAGACGCGCTTCGGGTTCTCGCCGAGCGCGCTCTTCACGCTGACCGGTTCGCGGATCAGCATCTCGTCGACGGTGCGGCCCCACATCTTGACCGCGACCGTCCGGCCACCGATGGGGTTGCCCGAACCGGGCTTGACGACGGCCGTGGTCACCCCTCCTGACAGCGCGTCGCGGAAGCCGAGGTCGTCCGGGTTGATCGCGTCCAGCGCGCGCATCCGGGCGCCGTTGGGGTCGGTCATCTCGTTGGTGTCCTGCCCCGCCCAGCCCTCGCCCTCCTCGTGGACGCCCATGTGGCCGTGGGCCTCGACGAAGCCCGGCAGCACCCAGGACCCGGCGGCGTCCACGACCTCGACGCCGTCGGGCACCTCCACGTCGGTCCCGACGGCGACGATCTTCCCGTCCTGGACCAGGACGGTCCCGCCCTCGATGGGATCCCCGTCGACCGGGACGACATATCCACCCGTGATAGCGACATTCATACTTAGCGACGCTAACGGTATTCGACGTCCTACGCCAACGGACGAACGCCCCAGCGCGCCGCCCACGACTCGCCGGGCGCCAGCTCGATGAGGTCCACCCCGGAGTTCAGCGCGTCCGGCGGGCACGTCATCGGCTCGATCGCCACCGCCCGGCCGCGGCCGGGGAACGAGTCCGGCGTGTACACCTGCACCCACTTGAACACCGCGTCGGCCCACAGCTCGACGGCCTGCTCCGGTCCGCGCAGCTCGTGGTGCACCAGCCCGTCGGGCCCCGGCTCGCACCCGCCGAACGGCGTGTCCAGGTGCACGCCCCTGAGCGAGCGCGGCGTGCGGAAGTCGAACTCCGTGCCCCCGACCGGCCGCGGCGGACCGTTGGGCACCATCGTGTCCGCGTCGAGCGGCAGCACGGTCGTCGCGGCCAGCTCCAGCGTGCAGTCGTCGCTCTCCGACAGCCCTGCCCTCGGGTACGGGTGCGTCCCGACCCCGAACGGCGTCGGGCGGTCGCCCACGTTGTGCACCCCGTGCGCCACCGTGAGGCCGTTGTCGTCCAGCGCGTAGCTCGTGGTCACGTGCAGCGGCACCGGCCACCCGGCCTGCGCCAGCACGGTCGTCTCCAGCGACACGAGCGACCCCGTGTGCTCCAGGACGGTCCACTCCGAGTGCCGGACCAGCCCGTGGATCGCGTTGCCCCGCGCGGTCTCGGTGACCTCCAGGTGCTGGACCTCGCCGTCGAGCCGCCACGTGGCCGCCGCGGTCCGGTTCGGCCAGGGGATGAGCACCGAACCGCAGCCCATCGGCGGCGGTGGCTCGTCGTAGGTCTCGACGTACGGCGCACCGCCCACCTCGAAGGATCGAAGTCCGGCTCCGGTACGAGCGATCACGGCCCGCGAGGCACCGTAGGAGATCTCCAGCATGGGCGAAGCCTAGTGGGGTGCCCGGCCTAGGCTGCGGCCATGGACGAGATCGGAGCCGTGTCCCTCCGGCCCATGACCGAGGACGAGTTCACCGCGTTCGCGGCCGAGCAGTTCGAGGTCTACGTCGCGGCGCGGGTGTCGGCGGGCGAGACCGAGTCGGTGGCCAGGGAGGTCGCCGAGGCGCAGTTCGCGTCGTTCCCCGAGCCGGGCCACCGGGTGCACGCCGTGGTCGACGGGGACGCCCGCGTAGGGGAGCTGTGGCTCGGACCAGGCCCGAACCGGCGGGCGGGCGTCGAGTGGATCTACCTGGTGCGGGTCGACGAGGCCGTGCGCGGGCGCGGGTACGGCAGGGCTGCGGTGGCGCTCGCGGAGGACGACGCGCGGGCGCACGGTGCCGTCGAGCTGGCCCTGAACGTGTTCGGCGACAACACGACGGCGCAGGCGCTCTACCGGTCGGCCGGGTTCGCCGTGCGGTCGTTGCAGATGGGCAAGAAGCTCTAGCGCGACGAGCCGGGGGCCGCTCCGCGACGCGGAACGGCCCCCGGACCACACCGGTGCGGACTACTTCGACAGCTTCTCCGGGTCGAACTCCTCGGCCTTGCCGTGGACGAAGTAGTTGATGAGCCAGAGGACGAGGCCCGCGCCGAGCAGGTACAGCGCGATCTTGTAGTCGCCCATCGGCCGACCCGAGAGCGGGCTGGCCAGGAACGCGCACGTGACGGCGCCGAGCACCGGGACCCACGTCGGGGCCCTGAAGTGCTCGTGGTCCGACTTCTCCTTGCGCAGCACCAGGACGGCGATGTTGACGATGGTGAAGACGATCAGCAGCAGCAGCGAGGTCGTGCCGCCGAGCGCGGCGATGTCCACGAAGGACACCAGGATGATCGCGATGCCGCTGGTGAAGATGATCGAGATCCACGGCGTGCGCCGGAACGGGTGCACCGTGGCGAAGAACTGCGGGATGATCCGCTCGTTCGACATGCCGTAGATCAGCCTGCTGGCCATCAGCATGTTGATCAGGGCGGAGTTGATGACCGCGAACAGGCCGATGAGCGAGAAGAGCCACAGCGGGAAGCCCGGCGCCCCCACCGTCACGACCTTCAGCAGCGCGCCGCTGCCCGCCTTCGCCAGCTCGTCGGCCGGGATCAGCAGCGACGACGTGATCGCCACCAGCACGTAGACGACGGCCGCGACGCCCATGCCCATGAGCATCGCGCGGGGGAAGATCCGGACCGGTTCGCGGCACTCCTCCGCCATGTTCACCGAGTCCTCGAACCCGACCATCGCGAAGAACGCGAGCGCGGTCGCCGACGTGATCGCCAGCATCGCGCTCTGCCCCGGAGCCGGGTCGACCTGGGTGAGGCGGCTCGGGTCGCCGTCGCCCTGGAGGACCGCCCAGATGCCGATCGCGATGATGATCAGCAGCCCGGACAGCTCGATGCAGGTCAGGACGACGTTCGCCTTGACCGACTCCGAGACGCCGCGGAAGTTGACCGCGGCCAGCCCGACGATGAACAGGATCGCGACCAGCGTCGCGGGCACCGCGATCGAGTCGGAGAAGAACTCGCGCAGCACCGCCTGGAGGTAGGTCCTGCCGAAGGCCAGCGCGGCCGACGCCGCGGACGTGATGCCCGAGCTCATCACCGCGAACGCGACCATGAACGTCAGGAACTGGATCTTGAAGGCGCGGTTCGCGTAGAGGGCAGCCCCCGCTGCCCTCGGGTACTTGCCGACGAGTTCGAGGTAGCTGAACGCCGTCAGGAAGGCGACGACGAACGCCAGGAGGAAGGGCAGCCAGAGAGCGCCGCCGATCTTGCCCGCCACGTTGCCGGTGAGGGCGTAGATGCCAGTGCCGAGGATGTCCCCGATCACGAAGAACAGCAGCAGCTTGGGCCCGATGGCCCGTTTCAGTTCCGGTTGCGCCGGTGCGCTCGTCGCGTCCGCCATGGTCCGGGAGTGTGCCCGATCACATCAACGGTGGGTAGTCGACCCGGCGCGGATTGGGCATTCCTTAAGGTTTCCCGGCCCGTCCGGACCGGCGTCGTGGCTGCTCAGCCGATTGCGCCGAGCCGCTAACGGGACTCGGGGACGGCTTCGGGGGTGTCCTCGGGCGAGTAGCGGTAGCGCCACACGGCGGGCAGGGCGAGCACCGCGAGGACGGTGAACACCACGACCAGCACCCCGCCGCCCGCGACCGCGGCACCCGGTCCGGCGATGGCGCCGGTGGTGCCGTGCAGCAGGTCGGCCAGCCTGGGCCCGCCCGCCACCACGACGATGAAGACGCCCTGCATCCGGCCGCGCATCTCGTCCGTGGCGGCGTTCTGGAGGATGGCGCCGCGGAACACCATGCTCACCATGTCGGCAGCCCCGGCGAGCGCCAGGAACACCACGGCGAGCCACAGCGACCGGGACAGGCCGAAGCCGATGATGGCCACGCCCCACGCGACGACCGAGATGGCGACGCCCGCGCCGTGCCGGTTCAACCGGGTCAGCCAGCCGGAGAGCAGCCCGCAGGCCATCGCTCCCAGCGGGACGGCGGCGAACAGCCAGCCGAGCGCCAGCCCGCCGCCGGGCGGGTCGCCGAAGGTGTTCTCGGCCATCTCCGGGAAGAGGGCGCGCGGCATGCCGAACACCATGGCGATGATGTCGAGCAGGAACGACGCCAGCAGCAGCTTCTGCATCCCGAGGTAGCGGAAGCCCTCCAGGACGTCGCGGACGCCCGCCCGGCGCGACGTGCCGCTCAGCGGCGGCATCGAGGGCAGCCGCCAGACCGCGTAGATCGTCGCGGTCAGCAGGACGGCGTCGACCAGGTAGAGCGTCGACAGGCCGACCAGGGGCATCAGCGCGCCCGCGAGCATCGGGCCGAGCACGGCGCCGAACGTCATGACGGTGCTGTTCAGGGCCACGGCCGAGGCCATCAGCTCACCGGGCACCAGCCTGGCGACGACGGCGCTGCGGGCGGGGGCGTTGAGGGCGAAGAAGACCTGCTGGAGACCGAGCAGGGCGATGATGACCCACACGGACTCGACGCGGAACGCGGCCTGGAGCCACAGCAGGACGGAGGTGGCGGCGATGCCCGCGTTGGTGACGACGAGCAGCTTGCGGCGGTCGACCGCGTCGGCGACCGCGCCGCCGTACAGGCCGAAGACCAGCAGCGGGACGAGCGCGACGGCCGCGGCGACGCCCACCCAGCCGGACGAGCCGGTGAGGTCGTAGACCTGCTTGGGCACGGCGACGGCGGTGAGCTGGCTGCCCACGGCGGTGATGATCGTCGAGACCCACAACCGGCGGTAGGCGACGATCTTCAGTGGCCTGGTGTCGATGGCGACCTTGCGCAGCAGTCCGCTCACGACTCGTTAGCTTAGGACAACTAACGAGTCGTGAGCGGCTGGAGTCGCGGACGTCACGGGGCCACGCGCTGCAACTCCCAGCCGTCGCGCCCGAGGCGGAACCGGAGCCGGTCGTGCATGCGGTCACGACGGCCCTGCCAGAACTCGACCTCCTCGGGCCGGATGCGCCAGCCGCCCCAGTGCGGGGGTACCGGGATCCGGTCGGAGTCGGCGAACTGGCGCTCGATCTTGTGCAGGGCGCTCTCCAAAGTGGAGCGACCCGACACGACGCGCGACTGCGGCGACGCCCAGGCGCCCATCTGGGAACCGCGCGGACGGCTGTTCCAGTACTCGGCGGTCTCGACCGGGCCGACCTTCTCGACGGTGCCGCGCACGTGCGCCTGCCGCTGCATGGCGAACCACGGGAACGTCGCGGAGGCGTAGCGGGTCGCCATCAGGTCGTGGCTCTTGGAGGAGGTGTAGTTGGTGAAGAAGACCAGACCCCGGACGTCGAGGCCCTTGGCGAGCACGGTCCGGGACGACGGGCGGCCCTCGGTGTCCGCCGTGGCGAGCACCATCGCGTTGGGCTCGGGCAGACCGGCACCGGTCGCCTGGTCCAGCCACAGCTGCAACTGCTCGTGCCACGTGGCGGCGAGATCGTCCTCCGTCAGCGAGCCCTGTTCGTACGACACGCGCATGGACGGCAGTGCGATATTCGTCTCCGACATCGGCGAAACCTCCCTGGGAGAGCAGGCACTCGTGGCACCCCGTGGGTGGGGACCGTACGGGTTCGGAGGCCCGCACGGAACCGCCTGGCTGGTGATCCGTCCCACCTGGATGGTCACTGTGTGTGTGATCAACTCTTCGGAATCGTGAACGTGATCGAGTCAGATGATCAGTTGACACGTGAACGCCATCCGGGGTGAACATCCAGTGCCGCGTCGAGCCGGGCTTGAGCGGTCACCGCGTCGCTCGCGAGCGAGGTCACGAGGCTGCCGCCACGCGCCAACGGAACGAGTGACCACCAATCGTGTGAAATCGCGTCGGTCGGATCTTCGCCCCAGCAAAGGACTTCAGTACCGACCACGCGACTGCCCGCCAGGTGGGCCGCGCTGGCGTCCAGTTCGGCCTCGCCGATTCGCAGCGACTGCGCCAGCAGCGGCCCCCCGTCGCGGCGGACCCGCACGCTGCTCGTCAGCGACCCCGGCCGTTCACCGGCCCTTCCGAGCACCAGCACCTCGCGCGTCCGCAGCAGCGCGCTCCCGGCCAGTTCGACGACCAGCTCGGCCTCGTGGCGAGCACGCTGGGTGACGACCGTCGGCTCCGGCACGTACTGCACGGCGGAGCCGGGCCCGGCCTCGATCCGGACGCGGGCGCGGCTCCCGCCGGGGAGGTGGCCGGGCAGCGCCAGCGTGGCCGCGACGCCCCGCAGGACGAGGTGCGCGCCCTCGCCGACCTCCACGACGAGTTCGAGGTCGTCGCCGCCGAGCGGGGCGGTCACCGAGCTGACGAGGTGCACCAGCGCTGGCTCGTTCGCGGACCTCACGCGACCGCGGTGCGGCACCAGCGTGATGGGCGCCATCGACCGCAGGTCGCGGACGACGTTGCGGCCGTCGGCGTCCCGCTCCACCACCAGGCGGGCCCGCGCCCTCACGGTGCCGCCCGCACTGCCGCGACGCCGTCACCGACCGGGCCACCCGCGCGAGCGCGGGCGACCGACCGGCCTCGCGGGTCGGGACGCGCGGAGCCCGCGCGGAACCGGTCTTCGGCTCCGCTCCCGCCGCGGCCCGCCGCGCGGAGGGCGGGGGTCAACCGACCGCCACCGCGGTGCAGTCGTGCAGCTGGGTCCGGACCCAGCCCGCCACGTCGGGCGCGTTCGGCGTCTCGACCAGCGACTGGCTGATCACCGGTAGGTCGCCGCGCATCCGGTGCGCGTCGGCCGCCATCACGACCAGGTCGGCGCCCACCAGCGGCGCGAGGTCGATCTTGTTGATCACCAGCAGGTCGGCCGTGGTGACGCCGGGACCGCCCTTGCGCGGCACCTTGTCGCCGCCCGCCACGTCGACCACGAAGATCTGCCGGTCGACCAGGCCGCGGCTGAACACGGCGGTGAGGTTGTCGCCGCCGCTCTCGATGATCACCAGTTCCAGGCCGGGGATGCGCTCCTCCAGCAGTTCCACGGCGTCCAGGTTCGCGGTGATGTCGTCGCGGATCGCGGTGTGCGGGCAGCAGCCCGTCTGCACGGCCTCGATCCGGTCGACGGCCAGGACGCCGGCCCTGCGCAGGAAGTCCGCGTCCTCCGTGGTGTAGATGTCGTTCGTCACCACCGCCAGGTTCACGGTGTCGCCCAGCGCCCGGCACAGCGCGGCCGTGAGGGCGGTCTTGCCGCTGCCCACCGGCCCGCCGATGCCGATCCGCACCGCGCGCCCCATCGGCGCGTGGTGGTGATGGGGGTCGTGCCCCGCGTCGGTGGGGTCGAAGTTGACCGGGTGCTCGTGGTCAGCTGACAAAGAGACGCACCTCTTCTCGGTGATGCCGGTCGTGCGCCTCGGCCAGCAGGTCGAGGCCGGGCGCGCCGGGTGCGGGCAGGTCCCGCGGGTCGTGGTCGGCCGTCTTCGCCGCCGTGGCGGCGACCTCGCGCATCTCGGCGGCCAGCCGCGCGATGACGGCGTTGACGCCGAAGGGGTCGAGGCCGAGCAGCCGGACCGCCGCGCTCGCCGGGCCGCTGACCGCGAGGTAGCAGACGCTCAGCGCGGCGTCGCGCGGTTCGCCGCCCGCCAGCGCGGTCAGCGCGCCGAGGACGACCGGGTGGTGCGGGCGCGGGGTGTCGGCGAGCAGCCGGTCGAGCGCGGGCGACGGCCACGCCCTCAGACCGGCCCGCGCCGTGCCCCTGCCCTGCGCCCGCGACGCCTTCCGCTGCGCGGGCGAGGGCGTGCGGGCGTCCAGCTCGGCGTCGAGTTCGAGCCAGTGGGTCCTGCCGCGCAGGACGGCGCTCGCCGCCGCGGCGGCGAACACGGCGGCCAGCTCCCCCGCCGTGCGCAGCCTGCCGACCAGGAACGAGGCCAGGTCGGCCTCGCCCGTCACGAGCCCGCGCGCGGCGGCCTCCTCCAGGCCGCCGGAGTGCACGTGCCCGCCGCCGGGGAACCGCGAGTCCGCCAGCAGCAGTCCGGAGACGTCCATCAGAACAGGAAGTAGCGCTGGGCCATGGGCAGCTCGGTCACCGGTTGCGGCTCGACGAGGTCGCCGTCGATGTGCACGGCGAAGCTGTCCGGGTCGACGCGGACCCTCGGCATGGCGTCGTTGAGCAGCATGTCCGCCTTGCCGACGCGGCGGGTGCTCCTCACCGGCAGCATCGTCCGCATCAGGTTCAACCGTCCGGCCAGGTCCGAGTCGATCGCCTCCTGCGACACGAAGTGGACGCTGCTCGCGGCGGCGGCGCTCGGGTAGGAGCCGAACATCGGGCGGGCCAGGACCGGTTGCGGCGTCGGGATGGACGCGTTCGCGTCGCCCATCGCGGCCCACGCGATGAAGCCGCCCTTGAGCACGACCGACGGCCGCACGCCGAAGAACTTCGGTTCCCACAGCACGAGGTCGGCCAGCTTGCCGACCTCCACCGAGCCGACCTCCTGGTCGATGCCGTGCGCGATGGCCGGGTTGATCGTGTACTTGGCGACGTACCGGCGGGCGCGCAGGTTCGTCTCCAGCTCGCCGCGGCGGCCGTGCATCACGTGCGCGGTCTGCCACGTCCGGATGATGACCTCGCCGACGCGGCCCATGGCCTGCGAGTCGGAGCTGATCATCGAGATCGCGCCCATGTCGTGCAGCACGTCCTCGGCGGCGATCGTGGTCGGCCGGATGCGGCTCTCCGCGAACGCCAGGTCCTCCGGCACCGACGGGTTGAGGTGGTGGCACACCATCAGCATGTCGAGGTGCTCTTCGAGGGTGTTGATCGTGTGCGGCCGGGTCGGGTTCGTCGACGACGGCAGGATGTTCGGCTCCGACACCACCTGGATGATGTCCGGCGCGTGCCCGCCGCCCGCGCCCTCGGAGTGGTAGGCGTTGATCGACCTGCCGCCGATGGCGTCCAGGGTGGACTCGACGAAACCCGCCTCGTTCAACGTGTCCGTGTGGATCGCGACCTGGACGCCGGACTCGTCGGCGATGCGCAGCGCGGCGTCGATCGCGGCGGGCGTGGTGCCCCAGTCCTCGTGCAGCTTGAACCCGCCCGCGCCGCCGACGAGCTGCTCGCGCAGGGCGTCGTCGCGGACCGTGTTCCCCTTGCCCAGCAGCATCACGTTGATCGGCATGCCGTCCATCGCGGTCAGCATCCGGCCGAGGTTCCACGCGCCGGGCGTGACGGTGGTGGCCTTCGTGCCCTCCGCCGGACCGGTGCCGCCGCCGACCAGGGTCGTGAGGCCGGACGCGAGCGCCTGGTCCACGATCTGCGGGCAGATGAAGTGCACGTGGCAGTCGATGCCGCCCGCCGTGAGGATCTTCCCGTTGCCCGCCAACACCTCCGTCGACGGGCCGATCACCAGCGCGGGGTCGACGCCGTCCATCACGTCGGGGTTCCCGGCCTTGCCGATGCCGACGATCCGGCCGTCGCGCACGCCCACGTCCGCCTTGACGACGCCCCAGTGGTCGAGGATCACGGCGCCGGTGATGACGAGGTCGGGCGCTCCCTCGGCGCGGGTGGCCACGCCCTGGCCCATCGACTCGCGGATCACCTTGCCGCCGCCGAAGATCACCTCGTCACCGGCGCCCGCGCCCCGGCTGCGGTCCTCGGTCACCTCGATGAGCAGGTCGGTGTCCGCCAGGCGGATCCGGTCTCCCGTGGTCGGCCCGAACAGCTCGGCGTACCGCGCGCGGTCGATGTGCGTCACAGTTCTCCCGCCCACTCCGGTCGCAGACCGGGCACCACGCGGCGGCCGGTGATGGGCACGAGCACGACCTCGCGCTCGATGCCCGGTTCGAAGCGCACCGCCGTGCCCGCGGGCACGTCCAGCCGCTGCCCCCACGCCGCCTCCCGGTCGAACTCCAGACCGGGGTTGACCGCCGCGAAGTGGTAGTGCGACCCGACCTGCACGGGCCGGTCCGCGGTGTTCACCACGACCAGCGCCGTCCGCGGCCTGCCGGGGTTCAGCTCCACCGGCTCGGCGCCGGGGATGATCTCTCCTGGACGCACCGCTCCCCCTCTAGCTGATCGGGTCGTGCACGGTCACGAGCTTGGTGCCGTCCGGGAAGGTCGCCTCGACCTGCACGGACTCGATCATCTCCGGGATGCCGGTCTGCACCTGGGCGCGGCTGAGCACCGCGCGCCCGCTGTGCATCAGCTCGCTCACCGTCCGGCCGTCCCGCGCGCCTTCGAGCACGTGGTCGGTGATCAGCGCGACCGACTCCGGGTAGTTCAGCAGCACCCCGCGTTCGAGCCGCCGGCGTGCCACGTCGGCCGCCACGTGGACGAGGAGCTTGTCCCGCTCGTGGGGTGTGAGGTGCATGGGTCATGGTCTATCACCTGACCCGTTCGGTGTGGGCTCCCGAAACAGGCCGTTAACCAACCCGAACGGGCGACCTGGTCTGAATCGTTGACTGGATCGTGACCCAAGACACCGCCCGGCGCGATTGCCGAACCCCTGATCCGGGAGCAGTGTTGCCGCACCGCGTTTTGTCTGTGGAGGAGGCGTGCACGAGGTGGTGCAGGAAGCCAAGGACGACTCGGACGGATTCCGTCCAGGACTCGAAGGCGTGGTCGCCTTCCGGACCGAGATCGCCGAACCGGACCGCGACGGCGGCGCGCTGCGCTACCGCGGGGTCGACATCGAGGACCTGGTCGGCAGGGTGACCTTCGGCAACGTCTGGGCGCTGCTGGTGGACGGCCGCTTCGGCCCCGGTCTGCCGCCCGCCGAGTCGTTCCCCATCCCCGTGCACACGGGTGACGTGCGGGTGGACGTGCAGGCCGCGCTGGCCATGGTCGCCCCCATCTGGGGCTACCAGCCGCTGCTGGACATCCCCGAGGACGTGGCCCGCGAGCAGCTGGCCCGCGCGTCGGTGATGGCCCTGTCCTACGCCGCCCAGTCGGCGCGCGGCATCGGCAGGCCCGCCGTCCCGCAGTCGCGGATCGACGAGTGCACGACCGTCACCGAGCGCTTCCTGACCCGCTGGCGCGGCGAGCCGGACCCGGCGCACGTGCAGGCGCTGGACGCCTACTGGGTCTCCGCCGCCGAGCACGGCCTGAACGCGTCCACCTTCACCGCCAGGGTCATCGCCTCCACGGGCGCCGACGTGGCCGCCGCCATGTCCGGTGCCATCGGCGCGATGTCCGGCCCGCTGCACGGCGGCGCACCCGCCCGCGTGCTGCCGATGATCGACGAGGTCGAGAAGACCGGCGACCCGAAGGCCGTCGTGTCCGCCATCCTCGACCGCGGCGACCGCCTGATGGGCTTCGGGCACCGCGTGTACCGGGCCGAGGACCCCCGCGCCCGCGTGCTGCGGCGGACCTGCCAGCAGCTCGGGGCTGAGCGGTACGAGGTCGCGGCGGCGCTGGAGCAGGCCGCGCTGGCCGAACTGCGGGAGCGCCGCAGCGACCGCGCCATCGAGACCAACGTCGAGTTCTGGGCCGCCGTCATCCTCGACTTCGCCCAGGTGCCACCGCACATGATGCCCGCGATGTTCACCTGCGCCCGCACCGCCGGGTGGGCCGCGCACATCCTGGAGCAGAAGCGCACCGGCAGGCTGGTGCGGCCGTCCGCGAAGTACGTGGGCCCGGCACCCCGCGGCCCGGAGGCCGTCGAGGGCTGGGACACGATCGCGTAGCGGGCGGGCCTGGCCTGCTCGGGCGGTTGCGCCCGGCGTGAGGGTCAGGCCCGGCTCCGCGCGGGGTGGGGGCGAGGTCCGGCTCCGCGCGGGGTCGGGGTCCGGTCCGGCTCCGCGTAGCGGGATCAGGCCCGGCTCCGCGGCGCGGGCTCAGGTCCGGCTCCGAGCCGAGCGGGATCGTGCCCGGCTCCGCGGCGCGGGCTCAGGCCCGGCTCTGTGCGGTGCGGGGATCAGGCCCGGCTCCGCGGCGCGGGCTCAGGTCCGGCTCTGTGCGGTGCGGGGATCAGGTCCGGCTCCGTGCGGTGCGGGCTCAGGTCC
Source organism: Umezawaea sp. (assembly GCF_057122925.1). Classification (NCBI taxonomy): domain Bacteria; kingdom Bacillati; phylum Actinomycetota; class Actinomycetes; order Pseudonocardiales; family Pseudonocardiaceae; genus Umezawaea; species Umezawaea sp. The sequence continues at coordinate 16,501 of NZ_DBNGPQ010000155.1, forward strand.
GGTGGTGTTCGGTGGCCGGTCGGAGGTCGTGGGCGGGCGTCGGTCCGCCGGGTCCGCGTGTCCTCCGCGGCGGGCTGAGCGCCCGTTCGTGCCGTTCCAGCCACCCGAGCACACCGCCCTCGCGCACGGCTTCGACGACCTGGTCGGCGAACGCCGGGCGCAGGGTCGGGTCGGCCAGTGCGCGGGCGCACGTCTCCACCAGGGCCTCGTCCTCCACCAGCACCGCCACGGGCATGGCCGCCCTGGTGACCACCTGCCTGCTGTGGGGGCCGTCGGTGCGCACCACCACGTCGCAGTGGCGGAGGTCGGCCGCGGTCCGCCGGGGTGTCGCCGTGACGCCGTCGAAGAAGTCGTTCAGCTCCACCTGCACGCGCTCGATGAGGTAGGTGGTGGGGGTTTTCGGGCCGTGGTCGCCGAGCACGGCGAGGTGGACGGGCGGCAGCGTGATCGTCGGACCAGGTTCTTCCCGGTCGGCCGGTTCGACGACGACGGTGATCCGCAGCGGTTTCGGCGGCGGCGGACGTTCGGTGGCGGGCTCCGGCACCACCGGCGGAGGCGCGGGCTCGGTGCCCGCCCCCGGCGCGGCGGGCTGTTCGCGCGACGCGCTCCACCGCAGGAGCGCGAAACCCGCCGCTCCCGCCAACGCGCTGATGGCGAAGAGAACGTAGTGCACGGCCAGCCCCTGACCTGTCGAAACACCCATCGTCCCCCAGGTGCTGGTGCGCCGGGTGGCCTAATTCCGCCCGCCGGTGTCCACCGATCAGTCGTAGGTGATGCGCACCCGGTTGCGGTCACCCTGGACGTAGTTGTGGACCGTGCCGATCTGGGTGGTCCTGTGTGAAGGTTCCTGGCTCTGCCCACTCGTGGTTCTACCCACGATCGAAGCGGTGGTCGCGGCGAGAGCGACGAAGAGCGCGAACACACTCGCCCACTGATCCGCTCGTTCAAGTCCTTCGACGACCAGGAACACGATCAAACCCGTGACCAGCAGAGCCGCCGCGGTACGCCAAGCCAGAGAACGCACACCAGCCTCCTATAGTAAGTACATCAAAAACGATCTCGACGATTCGCGATTCCATCGATGGCCGACCCAGGATTCCTCGGGTCCCCTGGGGCAGGCAAAGAGCGCATGCCGCCAGCTTCAACAGCGCGTATGCGTGCGTTCGACTTGTTCGAGAACGTCGAATTATGGCCGATCACCGCAGAATCCACTTGGTGGCGAGGCGATGGCAGCCGGGGCGTCAAGACGCGATCTTCGAGCCAACCCACGACGTCACCTGCCTTCGCAATTTTCTCCACTTCGTTGGCGAAGTCCGTGCGAAGTTCTGGATCCGCGAGCGCCATGGCACACTTTTTCGCCAGTTCTGGATGGTTTTTCAACAACACACCGAGCGGCATGTCCGCTTTGCTGATCACGTGACGACTCTTGCTGCTGACGTTGTTGCCATCGCCCTGCACCACGACATCACAAAGTCCGAGTTCCACCGCCTCGTCCTCGGCGAGCGTTCGCTCCTGCCTCGCAGGGATCTTCACCTTCGGCGGCTCGGGCAGGCTGCCGCGGAACTCCCGATTCGCACCACGATCGTCCGGCGACTCGACGAGTCTGCCCAACGCCCGCCGCGATGAGGGCGAAAGGTCGTCGAAGAAGCCGTTCAGCTCGACCTCCACCTTTCGGATCACGTAGTTTGTGGAAGTCACCGTCCTGTTGTCGTCGCCGAGGACGGCGAGTTTGACGGTTCGGAGCCTGACCTTCTTCCGGCGACCCGAGCCGAGCAGGTCCTCCGGCTCGGATTTCAGCGGATCAACGACGATGATGATGCGCAGTGGTTTTCGCGAAAGGCCCAGTTTTCCCGCAAGGCGACGTGGTGGCGACCAGGAGGGGAGTCCAGGCGGAAATGGCGGAACACCGTGCTGAAGATCGACCCTGCACCTGCCAGGCACTCGGACCTCGTCCCCGTGCGCGAACATCGACTCCGGCAACCGCGGAAAGTCGTTGCGCGGCGCCAAGCTACCCAGGATCGACAGGATGTCCACCGGCATGGGTGGGAAGTCATTCGCGGAGATGGACCCCGCATCCGACGGCGGCGAGCCTTGTGGCTTGGAAACGCGACGGTCGGCGTGCGTCTCCGCTGGCGGGGGCGCTGGTGGCCTTGTCCGTTCCACATCGGATTCCGCCGCTTCGAATACTTCTCTCGGTACTTTCCTTGTCACCTGGCGTTGGGAAGACTTCGCCGGCCCGATCGACGAGCGTGGTGATCGCCTTGAGCCACCCCAGCGCACCAGGCATAAGCCCATTGCTCCGGTGAGCACACTCACGAGGAAGAGAACTTGGTGCACCTCGACCTCCTGGCCGTCGAAACGACTATCGTCTCGCATGACGGTCATCTCGGACGGACCAATCTTCTGCCTGCTCGTGGTTACCCACCGCGTCGAAACCACCTGCGTTGATCCGAACGGGGTGGGAGTCACCCGAACTCGTGCGGAAGCCCGATGCCCGCCGGTGTCCACCGATCGGTGGACACCGGCGGTCCGTCGTCAGGTCGTCCCCGGAACGCTCCGGGGACGCGAGGCTCGTCCCATGAGCGCAATCAGGGTCAGGGGGCTGCGGAAGGCCTACCGGGGGGCCGTCGCGGTGGACGGGATCGACCTCGACGTCGGGTCGGGTGAGGTGTTCGCGCTGCTCGGGCCGAACGGGGCGGGCAAGAGCACGACGGTGGAGGTCCTGGAGGGGCACCGGCGGCGGGACGGTGGTGAGGTGCTGGTGCTCGGGCAGGACCCCGGCAGGCCGTCGGGGGCGTGGCGGGCGCGGATCGGGATCGTGTTGCAGTCCTCGAAGGACGCGGCCGAGCTGACGGTGCGGGAGGCGGTGGCGCACTTCGCCGGGTACTACCCGGACCCGCGCGCCACCGACGAGGTGATCGACCTGGTGGGGCTGACCGGGAAGGCCGCGGCGCGGGCCGGGACGCTGTCGGGCGGGCAGCGGCGGCGGCTGGACGTGGCGCTGGGGATCGTCGGTCGGCCGGAACTGCTGTTCCTGGACGAGCCGACGACGGGGTTCGACCCCGAGGCGCGGCGGCGGTTCTGGCGGTTGATCCGGCTGCTGGCGGACGAGGGCACGACGATCCTGCTGACGACGCACTACCTGGACGAGGCCGAGGCGCTGGCCGACCGGGTGGCCGTGATCGCGCGGGGGCGGATCGTCGCCGAGGGCGCGCCGACGACGTTGGGCGGCCGGGCAACGGCCGAGGCGACGGTGCGGTGGCTCGGGTCCGACGGGCCGCAGGTGCGGCGCACCGCGGAGCCCGCGCTGCTGATCGCCGAACTCGCCCGGCACGGTGAACCGGCCGAGCTGGTGGTGTCGCGTCCCACCCTCGAAGACGTCTACCTGGACCTGATCGGAGAACGCGCGTGAGCACGGCGACCACCAGCGCGGCGCGGGGCCGCCTCGAACTGCGGGAGTTCTTCCGGCGCAGGGACGCGGTCGTGTTCACGTTCGCGCTGCCCGCGTTCATCCTGGTGCTGCTGGGGAGCGTGTTCAGCGGCAGGGCGTTGCCCGGCGACGTGTCGATGAGCCAGGTCTTCACGGCGAGCATGGTGGGGGCGGGCATCATCTCGACGTCGTTCATCACGCTCGGCGTGAGCGTGGCGAACGACCGCGAGGACGGGACGCTGAAGCGGCTGCGCGGCACGCCGATGCCGGTGGCGGCGTACTTCCTCGGCAAGCTGGCGCTGGTGGCGGTGGCGAGCGCGGCCGAGGTGGTGCTGCTGCTGGCGGTCGGCGTCGGGCTGCACGGGGTGGAGCTGCCGACGGACCCGGCGCGGTGGCTGGTGTTCGCGTGGGTGTTCGGGCTCGGCGTGGTCTCGTGCTCGCTGCTGGGGATCGCGGCCAGCGCGGTGGCGAGGTCGGCGCGCAGCGCGCCCGCCGTGATGAACCTGCCGTACATCGGGCTCCAGTTCATCTCCGGCGTGTTCATCAACCCGATCGTGGCGCTGCCCGCGGCGATGGTGACCGTGGCGTCGTTCTTCCCCCTCAAGTGGATCGCGCAGGGCATGCGGTCGGTGTTCCTGCCGGACGGGGCCGCGGCGCTGGAGATGGCCGGGACCTGGGAGCACGGGACGACCGCGCTGGTGCTCGGGGCGTGGTGCGTGGTCGGCTTGGGGCTGTGCCTGGTGACCTTCCGGTGGACCGACGAGTGATCGACCCGTGGCGGCGGATGGCCGCGGCGGCCTACCTGGTCGCCGCGGTCATGGTGCTGATCAGCGCTTCGCCGCTGCCGCACCGGCTGGGCGCGGCCGGGCTGGTGGTCGTCTGCGCGGCCTGGGAGTTCCGGTTCGGACCGGGCGCCGCGACGTGGCGGCACGAGTACCGGCCGGGTCGGGCCGTGCCCTACCTGTCGGTCGTGGCGGCGCTGTTCCTGGTGGCCCTGTGGCTGACGCCGTCGGCGGCGTTCCTGCTGTTCGCGGTGATCCCGCAGTTCTACCTGGTGCTGCCGCTGCGGTGGGCGCTCGCCCCGGTGGCGGTGCTCTCGTTCCTGCCGTGGATCGGCCTGTTCGGCAGGCACGACCGGCTGGCGGACTTCCTGCCGATCGTGCTGCTGATCATCGTCCTGTCGCAGGTCTTCGCCTGGGTGATCACCACGATCCAGGTGAAGAACAGGGAGCAGGAGCAGCTGGTGGCCGAACTCCGGCGGTCGCAGGAGCTGAACGCGGAGCTGTCGCGCGCGGCGGGCGCGGCGACCGAGCGGGAACGGCTGTCCGGCGAGATCCACGACACCCTGGCGCAGGGCTTCACCAGCATCGTCACGCTGGTGCAGGCCGCGCAGGGCAACCCGGTCGGGGCGCCGAGGCTGCTGGACCTGGCTCTGCGGACCGCGCGGGAGAACCTGGTGGAGGCGCGGACGCTGGTCGCCGCGCTGGCTCCCGCCGCGCTGAGCGGGTCCACGCTGGTGGAGGCGATCGGCAGGCAGGCGGAACGGCTGGGCGAGGAGGCGGGCGTCGTGGTGCGGCACCGGACGACCGGAGAGCTGGCGGCGCTGCCGACGTCGGTCGAGGTGGTGCTGCTGCGGGCGGCGCAGGAGGCGTTCCACAACGTGCGCAAGCACGCGGGGGCGAGCGAGGTGGAGGTCGAGTTGGCGTTCGAGGAGGAGTTCGTGCGGCTGTCGGTGCGCGACGACGGGCGCGGGCTCGGGAGCAGCGCGGAGGGGTTCGGCCTGCGCGGGATGCGGGCGCGGGCGGAGCAGGTCGGCGGGACGCTGGACGTGGTGGGCGAGCGGGGCACGGCGCTGACGGTGCGGGTGCCGCGGTGATCACGGTGCTGCTGGTGGACGACCACCCGGTGGTGCGGCAGGGGCTGCACGCGATGCTCGACGCCGAGGCGGACCTGACCGTCGTGGGCGAGGCGTCCTCCGGCGCGGAGGCGGTCGAGTTCGTCGCGGTCGACCCGCCCGACGTGGTGCTGATGGACCTGCGGATGCCCGGTGTGGACGGTGCCACGGCCACGGCGCGGATCGTCGCTTCGGGTTCCCGGAGTCGCGTGGTCGTGCTGACGACGTACGAAACGGACAGCGACATCCTCCGGGCCGTCGAGGCCGGGGCGGCGGGGTACCTCCTCAAGGACTCCCCGTTGGTGGAGCTGGTCGCCGCGGTCCGGGCCGCCGCGCGCGGGGAGACGGTGCTCGCGCCGTCCGTGGTCGGCAAGCTCGTCGGCCGGGTCCGCACCCCGGTGCGACCTGCGCTGTCGGCCCGCGAGGTCGAGGTGTTGCGGCTGGTCGGACGGGGTTTGTCCAACGCGGGGATCGGGCGCGAGCTGTTCATCGGGGAGGCGACCGTGAAGACGCACCTGCTGCGCGCGTTCGGCAAGCTGGGCGTGTCCGACCGGACGGCCGCCGTGACCACCGCCATGGCGCTCGGCGTGCTCGGATGAGTGACCAGGGACACCCGGACGTCACGTGCCGGCCACCCGGCTGCAACACTTGTACCCCCGGCAACGGCGCCGGTCAGGCAGTCCCCTGAACCCGCCCCCGGAGGCGTCGACATGACCCAGACCGCCGATCCGACCACGTTGATCGTGCCCGCCGACCTGAAGCCGTCCGACGGCCGGTTCGGCTGCGGTCCGTCCAAGGTGCGTCCCGAGGCCTTGCAGGCCCTGGTGACCGAGGGTGCCGCGCTGCTCGGCACCTCGCACCGCCAGAAGCCGGTGAAGTCCCTGGTCGGCCAGGTCCGTTCCGGCCTGCGCGAACTGTTCTCGCTGCCCGAGGGCTACGAGGTCGTGCTCGGCAACGGCGGCACCACGGCGTTCTGGGACGCGGCCGCGTTCGGCCTGGTCCGCGAGCGGGCGCAGCACTTCACGAACGGCGAGTTCTCCTCGAAGTTCGCGAAGGTCACCAACGACGCCCCCTTCCTCGCCGACTCGCACGTGACGAAGGCCGAGCCGGGTTCCGCGCCGGAGATCTTCTACGAGGCGGGCACCGACCTCGTCGGCTGGGCGCAGAACGAGACCTCGACCGGTGTCGCGACCCCGGTGCGGCGTCCCGAGGGCTCCGACGGCGCGCTGATCGCGATCGACGCGACCTCCGCCGCGGGCGGCCTCGCGGTCGACGTGTCCGAAACGGACGTCTACTACTTCGCGCCGCAGAAGAACTTCGCCTCCGACGGCGGCCTGTGGATCGCGCTGATGAGCCCGGCTGCGCTGGAGCGGGTCGGCGAGATCGGCGCGTCCGGCCGCTGGGTGCCGGAGTTCCTGTCGCTGCCGACGGCGCTGGACAACTCCACCAAGGAGCAGACCTACAACACGCCGTCGCTGACGACGCTGTTCCTGCTGGCGAACCAGATCGACTGGATCAACGGCAACGGCGGCCTCTCCTGGGCGGCCGAGCGCACCGCGGATTCCGCGCGGCGCCTGTACTCCTGGGCCGAGAAGACCGCGTACACCACCCCGTACGTCGAAAACCCCGACCACCGCTCGAACGTGGTCGGCACGATCAACTTCACCGATGAGGTCGACGCCGCCGTGGTGGCGAAGGTGTTGCGCGCCAACGGCATCGTCGACGTCGAGCCGTACCGCAAGCTCGGCAAGAACCAGCTCCGCGTCGCGATGTTCTCGGCCATCGAGCCCGAGGACGTCACCACGCTGACGAAGGCCGTGGACTGGGTCGTCTCCCAGCTCGGCTGACCCCGTGGACGAGAAGAGGGGGCCTCCCGCGCCGGAGGCCCCCTCTTCTCCTTGTGCGGTGGGGCGTCCGGAATCGTCGGCGTTGCGGTCGGGCAGGAGGGCTCTCCCCGCGAAAGCCCTCCTACCCGGACCGACTACGCGAGCGCCTCCGTCGGTGACAGCCTGGCGGCCCGCACCGCCGGGTACGCCCCGGCGATGGCTCCCACCAGCATCGACACCGCGACCCCGCCGAGCACCGCAGGCAGCGGGATCTCGGCAGGCCACCCCTGGCTCACCGAGTACCCTGCGGTGACCGCCACCCCGATCAGCACTCCCGCCAGGCCCCCGAGCCCGGACAGCAGCACCGATTCGGCGAGGAACTGCCCGCGCACCTGTCGCCGCGTCGCCCCGAGCGCGCGGCGCAGGCCGATCTCCCTGCGCCTCTCCAGCACGGAGATGACCATGGTGTTGGCGACGCCCACCCCTCCTACCAGCAGCGCGACCCCGCCCAGTCCGAGGAACAGGCCGCTGTAGGCGTTCTCGGTGAGCTGCTTCGCGGCCAGCGCGTCCGACGGGCGGGCCACCTTGACCTCGTTGGGCTGTCGGGGGTTCAGCGTCGGGCCGAGCACGGTGCGGACGTCCTCGACGGCGTTCTCCTCGGCCCGCACGTACACCGTGCCGGGGTGGCCGTCGAAGCCCAGCCGCTCGACGGCGACGTCCCAGCCGACCAGCACCGACCGCTCGATCTCCGGTGCCAGCGGCATGGGGTCGAGGATGCCCGCGACGGTGAACCACTGGCCGTCGATCCACACCTGGCCGCCCAGCCCGGTGATGCCGAGCCTGGTGGCCGCGACCGAGCCGAGCACGACGGACGGGAAGGTCGAGCCGTCGACGAACCGGCCGTCGCGGACGCGCCCGCCGATGGTGCCCAGCAGGTTGGGCGTCGCGGCGAGCACGGCCAGGCCGGACGTCTCGTCCTCGGGCACGTGGTCGTTGCGCCGCACGGTCTTCCCGGTCTTGCCGATGCCGCTGGCGGACTGGACGGGCTCGATGCGCTCGGCCATCCCCACCGCCGTGGTCGGGAGTTTCGCCGCGTCGCCGCCGAACGTCTGGCCCGGTTCGGCGCGCAGCAGGTTCGTGCCCAGCGTGGCGAGCTGGTCGCTCAACGCCCTGGCGCTCGACGCCGGGATGCCGATGACCGCGACGACCGCCGCGATGCCGATCGCGATGCCGAGCGCGGACAGCACGGCCCGCATCGGCTTGGTGCGCATGCCGTGCGCGCCGAGGCGGCCGACGTCGCGCGGCCCGAGCCTGGTCGGCGGGGGCAGGGTGGTGGTCACACGACCACCCCCGTGTCCAGTTGCAGCGCGCCGTCGAGCATCTCGACCCGGCGGGGCGCGTGCGCGGCGATCTCCCGATCGTGCGTGATGATCACGATCGTCGTGCCGTCGGCGTTCAGCTCGCCGAGCAGGTCGAGCACCCCGACGCCGTTGCGGCTGTCCAGGTTCCCGGTCGGCTCGTCGGCGAGCAGGATCGACGGCCGGTTCACCACGGCCCGCGCGATGGCGACGCGCTGGCGCTCCCCGCCGGACATCTCGCTCGGCAGGTGCCAGGCACGGTGCGACAGGCCGACCCGGTCGAGCGCCTCCAGGGCCATCGGCCGCCGCTCGCGGTGCGCGACCCCGGCGTACAGCAGCCCGGACGCCACGTTGTCCACGGCGGGCAGCCCCTCGGTGAGGAAGAACTGCTGGAACACGAACCCGATCCACCGCGACCGCAGCGCCGACAGCGTGCGGTCGGGCATCACCGCGGCGTCGTGGCCGCGCACCAGGACGTGCCCGGTGGTGGGCCGGTCCAGCGTGCCCATCAGCTGGAGCAGGGTGGACTTGCCCGACCCGGACGGGCCGACGATGGCCAGCATCTCGCCGTCGCGAACGCTCAGCGACACCTCGCGCAGCGCCCGGACGCCGCCGGGGTACGTGCGGCCCGCCCGGCGCACGTCCAGGACGGGCGTCACGAGGTCGTCACCACCTTCAGGCCTTCGGTGAGGCCCTCGCCGCTGACCTCGACCTCGCCCCTGGCGAACAGGCCGGTCTTCACCGGGATCAGGGTGCGGTCGCTCGCGGACTCGACGGCGTAGCCGCCCTCGGCGAGCGCCAGCAGCGCGCCGACCGGCACGACCAGCACGCCCTCCCTCTTGCCGGTGGTGAACTCGACGCTCACGGAGACCGCGTCCAGCCCGCCGGCGGCGGCCGGGTCGTCCAGGGTGATGGTGACGGTGGACTTGGCCTGGCCGTTGCCCTGGTCGCCCTCGGTCGGCTTGCTGGTGGAGGCGGTGGTGCCGGTGGTGGTGCCACCGCCGGTGATCGTCAGCCCGACCTTCTCGCCGACCTTCGCGATCCGCAGCTTCGACGAGTCGAGCTGCACGGTGACGACGCGGGTCGTGGCGGTGACCTTCATCAGGTCGCCGGTGCTGGGGGCGCCGAGCTGCGCGGTCACGGAGGAGACCCGGATCGGGCCGGGCTGGACGACGACGTCGCCCACGCCGAGCGCACCGGTCTGCTCCAGGCCGAGCGACTTCTGCCACTTCTTGATCGCGGCGGCGGTCCAGACCGTGAACCGCTCGTCCGGCTCGCCGAAGTCGGCGAACCCCAGCTCCTCCAGGTTCTCCTCGACGATCTTCACGTCCGGTCCGCTGGTGGTGCCGTCGGCCAGGTCCCGGTAGAGCGGCAGGGAGCCGTAGAACAGCGGCACCGGCTTGGCGTCCACCGAGTACGCGGTCTGGCCGCGCTCGACCACCGCGCCCACGTCCGGCAGCCCGGTCACGGTGCCCGGCTTGCGGCCCGCGAGCGGGCGCTCGGCGCCGTGGGCGAGCACGCCGGTGACCGTCTGCCGGTCGGCGAGGTCGCCCTTGCGGACCTCGGCGGTCTCCGGGGCCTCCGCCTTCGGCGGGGCGGCGTTGGCGGTGTTCGCCGCGATCCTGGTCAGCACGACCACCGACCCGGTGCCCAGCACGGCCACGGCGACGAGCACCACGACCAGCCAACGACCCCGTCTGCGCCTCCGCGGTGCGGTCGGCCCGGCCGGGTCAGCCATTCCCCGGAACCGCCGGGACCGCGACCATGCCGCCCTCGCCCATGCCGCAGGCCTTCACGGCCTCCTCGAACTTCTCGGTGTCGTCACCGAAGTCGAGGGTGCGGCCCTCGCCGCCGCCGCCGGTGAAGTCCGGGTCCGGCATGTCGATGCCGTGCTCGCGCATGCACTTGGCCTGCTCGCGCATCTTGTCCTTCTCCTCCTGGCTCGGCTCCTTGTACTCGCCGCCGTTCGGGAGGAACTCCTTGCACGCCTCGTGGGCCTTGTTCATGGCCTCCACGTCCCCCTCGGCGGGCGCCGCTGCCACGATCCCGCCGCCCTGGGGGTCCGGCATGTCGACGCCGTTCTCCCTCATGCACTTGGCGAACTCGCGGATCTTGTCCTCGTCCGCCGGGTCGAGGTTGGCGCCCTTCGGCTGTTCCCCGCTCGACGACGGGGCACCGGAGTTCACCGACGCGACCCTGCTGCCGCCGTCACCGCTCCCGCATCCCGTGACCAGCGCGAACAGCACGGGCACCAGCAGGCCTGCGGCCAACTTCACCTTCATGCGTTCCTCCTCGTGGTGGTCGGCGGGGCCGTTCCCCGATCTCGGCCCCGCCGCGGTTGAAGTTCTACGGAGAGGGGGATTTCGGGGCGTTAAGCGAAGTGCCTTATCCAGCGCTTATGCCCCTTTCCGCGACACTGGGCCCATGCGCGTGCTGGTGGTCGAGGACGAACGTCTGCTCGCGGACTCGATCGCCGAGGGGTTGCGCAGGCTCTCCATGGCGGTCGACGTCTGCTACGACGGCGGGGAGGCGCTGGAACGCGTCGGCGTGCACGACTACGACGTGGTCGTGCTGGACCGCGACCTGCCGGTCGTGCACGGCGACCGGGTGTGCGAGGCGGTGCTGGCGGCGGGCGGCGAGGCGCGGGTGCTGATGCTCACCGCGGCGGCCGAGGTGGACGACCGGGTCGCGGGTCTCGGTGTCGGCGCCGACGACTACCTGACCAAGCCGTTCGCGTTCGCCGAGCTGGTGGCGCGGGTGCGGGCGCTCGCCCGCCGGGCCCGGCCCGCGCTGCCGCCCGTCCTGGAGCGCGCGGGGGTCGTCCTGGACCTGCCCCGCCACCAGGTGTCGCGCGACGGCCGGTTCGTGGCGCTGTCCCCGAAGGAGTTCGCCGTGCTGGAGGTGCTGATGCGGGCGGAGGGAGCGGTGGTGAGCCCGGAGTCGCTGCTGGAGAAGGCCTGGGACGAGCACGCCGACCCGTTCACCAACGCGGTCCGGGTGGCGATGATGACGCTGCGCCGCAAGCTCGGGACGCCCCAGGTGATCGAGACGGTGCCCGGCGCGGGCTACCGGTTCACGTCGTGAGGGAGCTGCGGCTGTCGGTCCGCACCCGGCTCACGGCCTGGTACGGCGGTCTGTTCGCGCTGGCGGGCTCGGCGCTGCTGCTCACCAACTACCTGCTGGTCGCCGCGACACTGCCGGACCCGGACAACTTCCTCGCCGTGCGCGCGGCCGAGGCGCTGCCCGGCTACCCCGTCGGCGGGCCCACCTACCCCGAGCGGACGGACACGTCGACCGCGCTCACCACGGTCGAGGACTACCGCGAGTCGGCGCTCAGCACCCTGCTGGTGCAGTCGGCCGTCGCGCTGGTGATCACGGTCGTGCTCGCGGTCTGGCTGGGCTGGCTCATGGCGAGCCGGGTGCTCCAGCCGCTGCACTCGATCACCAACACGGCCCACCAGCTCGGGGCGGACAACCTGGGCAGGCGGATCAACCACGAGGGCCCGGACGACGAGCTGAAGGACCTCGCCGACACGTTCGACGGGATGCTGGACCGGCTCGCGGGGGCGTTCGACAGCCAGAAGCGGTTCGTCGCGAACGCCTCGCACGAGCTGCGCACACCGCTCGCCGTGCAGCGGACGCTGATCGAGGTCGCGATGGGCGCGCCGGACGCCCCGCCGGAGCTGACGCGGCTCGGCACGCACCTGCTCGGCACGAACGAGCGGAGCGAGAGGCTCATCGACGGGCTGCTGCTGCTCGCGCGGAGCGACCGGGGACTGAGCAGCCGGGAGCCGGTTCGGCTGCACGAAGTCGTGGCGGACGTGGTCGCGACCTGTGCCGAGCCGGCCAGTTCACGCCACGTGCGGGTGCTCGTCTCGTCGGCCCGGCGGGTCGTCACCGGCGACCCGGTGCTGCTCTCGCACCTCGTGTCGAACCTCGTCCGCAACGCGATCCTCTACAACAAACCGGGCGGCACGGTGCGCGTCGAGATCGGCTCCGAACCCGCGTTGCGGGTGGTCAACACGGGTGAACCGATCCCGGCCGAGGTGGTCCCCGGCCTGTTCGAACCCTTTCGGCGGTACCGGACCGAGCGGTTGGCCGCTGAGGGGACGGGACTGGGCCTCTCGCTCGTCCGGTCCATCGCCGCAGCCCACGACGGGTCCGTCACGGCAAGGCCCAACTCGGGCGGAGGGCTGCTCCTGGAGGTGAACCTTCCGGTAACGGACGTGCGCGTACCACCGATCTACGGCAAGATCGGGTGAAGTAGACCCATGGGCACGGCGAGTCTCCCTCGTCAAGGAGGCTCGCCGGTTTAACGTCTTTGCTTGGCGAGGTGGAACAAAATAGGGGAGGCCAGGATGCGAGCGCTGCGAGTCATCGGGCTCGACGAAGACGGCAAGTCCGTCATCTGCGAGGACCCGTCCGGCGGCGAGCGCTTTCTGCTTCCCGCTGACGAGCGCCTCAGGGCCGCCGCGCGCGGCGACCTGACCCGGCTCGGGCAGATCCAGATCGAGGTCGAGAGCCAGATGCGTCCTCGGGAGATCCAGGCCCGCATCCGCGCGGGCGAGTCGGTCGAGCAGGTGGCCGCCGCGTCCGGTCTGCCGTCGCACCGCGTCGAGCGGTACGCCTACCCCGTGCTGCTGGAGCGCTCCCGCACCGCTGACCTGGCACAGCGCGCCCACCCCGTCCGCGAGGACGGTCCGGACGTGCAGACGCTCGGCGAGGTCGTCGCGCACTCCTTCGGGCTGCGCGGCCAGGACTACACCGACGTCGGCTGGGACTCGTGGCGGGGCGAGGACGGCAAGTGGGTCGTGCAGATGCACTGGACCGCGGGCCGTTCGGACAACATCGCGCACTGGGCCTTCCACCCCGGCGCGCACGGCGGCACGGTCACCGCGCTCGACGAGGCGGCCGTGGACCTCATGGACCCGAACCCGAACCGAACCCTGCGGACCGTTCGCCCGGTGACGCAACTGGCCAGGCAGGCGCTGGAAGCCCAGCCCGCGAGGGAGGAGGTGGAGCCGGAGATCCTCGCGAAGGAGGAGCCCGCTCCGGCTCCGGTGGTGCCCGAGCAGCCTGTCGCGGAGCCCGAGCCGGTGGTCGAGGCTCCGGCCGCCGAGGTGCCCGTTGCTCCTCCGGTGCGGAAGGAACCGCCGAAGAGGGGCAAGAAGACGCATCCCATCGTGCCGTCGTGGGAGGACGTGCTGTTGGGAGTTCGGTCGCATCGCGGCTGAGTTCGACGTGGGGAGCGGCCCGCTGCCGGGGTTCCGGTGGCGGGCCGTTTCGTTTTCGGAGGTCTGGCCGGTTCGTTTTCGGAGGTCCGGCCGGTTCGCTTGAGGTGGTCGGGTGTTCGGCCGATGTGACTTGGGGACCCCTCATCCGAGCCTTTGATCGGGACAAACGGCAGCCCCGAAAGCCTGCCCGATCATCAATTTCAAGGCTCAAATCCCCAAGTAAAATCGGCCGTTCCGCGTCCAGCACGTGACGACAAGTCGGTCAATAGACTCTAGAACTAGACCTTCTACCTGGGCGAAGTCGCCTGCTTTTTCCGTCAGCACGCAAGCGTGGTCGATGTGACTTGGGGGATTTGCCCCTTAAAATTTGTCGGGCCAAGGGCTTCCCACCTGCCCCTTTTGGCCCGACGAAGGGGCAAATCAAGGGGCCCCAAGTCACATCGACCACACCCCCGCACCAAGCCCTCGCACCAAGCCCCCACCCCAGGCCTCCGAGACCCACGTTTAACTCATCACCCATCCGGGTAAGCAAATCCCATGGACGGCCGACGAACAGCGATAGCCGCAGCGACAGGCGCGTTACTCGGAGCCCTCTGGTGGGCAACGAGAGAACTCATCGCCTCGGGCGCCGTCTGCTCGACGGACGACTTCGACTGCCTCGGCATGGGCGTCATAGCGATGCCGATCGCCGTCGTCCTGGGTGGTCTGGTCGCCTACCTGGTGTACCGGGCAACGCACCTCACCCGTCCGGCGCTCGCCGCGACCACCGGCACCCTCCTGACAGCCATCCTCATGCTCTTGACCATCTGGATCACCGTCCCGGCTGGCGAAATCGTGACCGGAGCCCTGGGCTTCGCGGTCGCGGCGGCAGTGACAGGGACCCGACGAGTGAGCGAGACTGCTGCCCGTGACTGACACACCCCGTCCCACCTCGAACAGGCTCGCCCTGAAGGTGTTCCTCCGGGTCGTGGTGTCGGCCGCCGTCGGGGCCGCGCTGCTGCTGGGCTGGGTGGCCGCGTTCCAGTCCGAGAAGCTCCGGTCCATCCTCGACAGCACGGACCTGGGCGAGTTCGTCCTGCTGCTCCTCATCGGGCTGCCGGTCGCGCTGCTGGTCAGCGTGCTGCTGGCCGGACCGGTGCTGTGGCTGCTCAAGATCCGCCCGGTGTGGCCCATCGTGCTGCTCGGACCGGTGGTCATGGGCCTCGTGCAGTACTTCAAGCTCCCCGACGAGCTGGCGTGGATGGGCGGCAAGTGGACCGTCCAGGCGATCCTGGCGGGCGCCAGCTACGGGCTGGCCGCGCTGCTGACCGCGCCCGCCATGCTGCGCAAGAAGAAGTCCTGACCGGCACGGGACGCTAGTACGGGACCGCGTCCAGCAGGTCCGGGTTCCAGCCCTCCCTCTCGCACCAGTCCTCCGCCTCCTCGCGGGTGATCGAGCGCGCGCCCGCCGCCGTGCGCGCGACCCGGTCCCACCCGTCCGGGGCCAGCACGTGCAGGGTCTCGCCGCGCAGCGCCAGCAGCCTGCCGTGCGGAAAAGCCATGCTCGGCTCAGTTCTGAGGTAGCGGACCTCGTCAACGCTCGTCATCGGCTCTTGACCTCCAGCTTGGTCGAGCTTGCAGAGTACGGCTGAGCGGAAAAGCGGATGCCGAGTGTCGGTCCTCCTTCGTACTGTCGTGGTGGATCAGAGGGGGACCAAGCTCGTGAAGGACCAAAGTACTTCCACGGCCGCCACCTTGCGCAGGCTGTGGCCGTACGTCAAGCCGGTGCGGAAGCCGCTGCTGCTCAGCATGTGCGCCACCCTGGTGGCGATGCTGTGCGGCCTCGGCATTCCGCTGATCACCCAACGGATCGTGGACGGGCCGATCGCCCAGCGCGACCTGTCGTCGCTGCCCTGGCTCGTGCTGCTCGTCCTCGTGCTGGGCTGCGCGGAGGCGGCGCTGTTCTACGCGCGGCGCAGGCTGATCGCGCGCCCGGCCGCCGAGGTCGAGGCGCACCTGCGCGCGGACATCTACCGGAAGCTCCAGCGGCTCCCGGTGTCGTTCCACGACCGCTACCAGTCGGGTCAGCTGCTGTCGCGGGCCTCCACCGACGTCGCCACGGTGCGGCGCTGGGTGGCGTTCGCGGTGATCTTCCTGGTGGTGAACACGACGATCGTCGTGATCGGCCTCGGCGTGCTGTTCTGGCTGTCACCGCTGCTGGGGGCGGTCGCGCTGTGCTGCACGCTGCCGCTGGTGCTCATGTCGTACCTGTTCGAGTCCCGGTTCAAGGTCGTGGCCCGGCGCGCGCAGGACCAGGCGGGCGACCTGACCACGACCGTCGAGGAGTCCGTGCTCGGGATCCGCGTGCTCAAGGCGTTCGGGCGCGGACCGGCCCTGAGCGAGCGGTTCTCCGCGCGGGCGCGGGAGCTGCGGGACACCGAGCTGGCGAAGGTGAAGATCTTCGCGCTGCTGTGGGCCGTGCTGATCGTGATGCCCGAGCTGGGCATCGCCGCGCAGCTCGCCGTGGGCACGATCGGGATCACCAACGGCACGACGACGATCGGCACGCTGGTCGCGGCGGTCGCGGTGAGCGCGTACCTGCGGTGGCCGGTCGACTCGATCGGCTGGCTGCTGGCCGAGACGAACCAGACGTCGTCGGCGACGGAGCGGATCCACGAGGTGCTGGACGCGCCGATCACCATCACCAGCCCGGCGGAGCCGAGGGCGCTGGCCGAGCCGGTGCGCGGCCACGTGCGGTTCGAGGACGTGCGCTTCGCCTATCCGGGTGCCGACGAGGAGGTGCTGCGCGGCATCGACCTCGACCTCGTGCCCGGCGAGACCGTGGCGCTGGTCGGGGCGACGGGCTCGGGCAAGACGACGCTGACGGCGCTCGTGCCGAGGCTGTACGACGTGACGTCGGGTCGCGTGACGATCGACGGGGTCGACGTGCGCGACCTGAGCCTGGAGGACCTGCGCGGCACGATCGGCGCGGCGTTCGAGGAGCCGGTGCTGTTCTCCGCGAGCGTGCGGGAGAACGTGGCTCTGGGCAGCGACGAGCTGGACGACGCCAAGGTGCGCGAGGCGCTGCGGGTGGCGAAGGCGGAGGAGTTCGTCGAGGCGCTGCCGTGGGGCCTGGAGACGCGGATCGGCGAGCAGGGCATGTCCCTGTCCGGCGGTCAGCGGCAGCGGCTGGCGCTGGCGCGCGCGGTCGTCGGGCACCCGGCGGTGCTGGTGCTGGACGACCCGCTGTCCGCGCTCGACGTGCACACCGAGGCCGAGGTGGAGGGTGCGCTGCGGCGCGTGCTGCACGGCGTGACGGCGCTGGTCGTGGCGCACCGGCCGAGCACGGTGCAGCTGGCGGACCGGGTGGCGATGCTGGTCGACGGCCGGATCGCGGCGGTCGGCAGGCACCACGACCTGCTGGCGGACAACGCGGAGTACCGCAGGCTGCTGTCCACGATGGACGAAGAGGAGGAGGTGGCGGCGCTGTGAGCACCGAGACGACGGCTGTTCCGGCCGACGAGGAGTCGTGGCGCGGCGTCGCGGCCGAGGAGATCGACGAGCTGGACTACCGCACCGGCCTGAAGCTCCAGGCGCGGTCGCGCAGGCTGCTCGGGTCGCTGCTGCGCCCGCACGCCGGGCTCGCGGTGCTGGCGCTGGTGGTCGTGGTGCTGGAGAACGTGGCGAACCTGGCCGGGCCGCTGATCATCGCCGCCGCCATCGACCGCGGTGTGCCCGCGGCCGTCGGCGGCGACCCGACGGTGCTGGCCTGGTGCGTCGGCGCGTACGCGGCGACCGGGCTGCTGGCGACGGTGCTGCGGTACTCGTTCGTCCGGCTCACCGGCCGGGTCGGCCAGGACCTGCTGCTCGACCTGCGCGGCCGGGTGTTCCGGCACGTGCAGACCCTGTCGATCGGGTTCCACGAGAAGTACACCTCCGGCAAGGTCATCTCGCGGATGACCAGCGACGTGGACACGTTGCAGGACCTGCTCGAAGAGGGCCTGGACGGGCTGCTGACGTCACTGCTGTCGGTGGTCGGCATCTCCGTGGTGCTGCTGTACCTCGACGTGCCGATGGCACTGGTCGTGCTGTTCGGGTTCGTGCCGCTGCTGCTGCTCGTGCGGTGGTTCCGGGCCCGCTCGACGACCGCGTACCGGGGCACGCGGGGCGCCATCGCGAAGATCATCGTGCAGTTCGTCGAGACGATGAACGGCATCCGCGCGGTCCAGGCGTTCCGCCGCGAGGACCGCAACGAGAAGATCATCGGTGAGCTGAACGGGACGTTCCGCGACGCGAACGCCGACGCGTTCCGCGTCATGGCGACGTTCACGGCGCTGGTGCGGCTGATCGGCAACGTGTCGCTGGCGGTCATCCTCGCGTTCGGCGCGTGGCGGGTCGCGGAGGGTCAGCTGGAGATCGGCGCGCTGGCGGCGTTCACCCTGTACCTGCGGCGGTTCTACGACCCGTTCGACGACATCGCGATGTTCACCAACGCGTACTCGGCGGCGCAGGCCGCGCTGGAGAAGATCTCCGGCGTCCTGGAGGAGGTGCCGTCGGTGCCCGAGCCCGAGCACCCGAAGCCGCTGGGGCGCGCGACCGGCGACGTCCGGTTCGCCGACGTGGAGTTCCGCTACTCCGCGGGCACGGCGCTCGTGCTGCCGGAGTTCGACCTGCACGTGCCGGCGGGGCAGACGGTGGCGCTCGTCGGCGCGACCGGTGCGGGCAAGACGACGTTGGCGAAGCTCGTGGCCCGCTTCTACGACCCGACCGGCGGGGCGGTGACGCTGGACGGCGAGGACCTGCGGGACCTGGCCGACGCCGACCTGCGCCGCGCGGTGGTCATGGTGACGCAGGAGAACTTCCTGTTCGCGGGCTCGGTCGCGGACAACATCGCCCTGGCCAAGCCCGACGCCACGCGCGCCGAGGTGGAGGCCGCGGCGGCCGGGGTCGGTGCGCACGAGTTCATCGCCGCGCTCCCGGACGGCTACGACACGGACGTCCGCAAGCGGGGCGGCAGGCTGTCGGCGGGCCAGCGCCAGATGATCGCCTTCGCCAGGGCCTTCCTCGCCGACCCGGCGGTGCTGGTCCTGGACGAGGCCACGTCGAGCCTCGACGTGCCGACCGAACGGGCCGTGCAGGCGGCCCTGGAGACGGTGCTGGCGGACCGGACGGCGTTCATCATTGCCCACCGCCTGTCCACCGTGATGATCGCCGACCGCGTCCTGGTCGTCGACGCGGGCCGGATCGTCGAGGACGGCTCACCGGCCGCCCTGATCGGCGAGGACGGCCGCTTCGCGGCGCTGCACAACGCCTGGACCGACTCGCTGGCGTGAGCGGGTCGTGGTGGAGGCCCCGGCACACCGGGGCCTCCACCCCCGCGCGTCCGGCCGGCTCACCGCTCGTCTTCCCGCACGACCCCGTCCCGGTACTCCTGGAAGCCCCACCAACCGTCGGCGGCGCTGTCCGACTCCAGCAGTTCGCCCGTCGACATGTCCAGCGGACGGCACCCCAGCTCCCCCGCCACCTGGAACACCACGGGCAGCGCGTCGTCACCGCCGCCCCTGATGTGCAGCATGATCGTGTCGACCGGGTCGGCCCTGCCGATGTTCACCTCGACCGACCAGCCGGGGCCGTCGATGACGCCCCAGTTCACGTCGGCCAGGTCGATCGCGGGCACGGCT
The DNA here is from genome assembly GCF_057122925.1 of Umezawaea sp. Classification (NCBI taxonomy): domain Bacteria; kingdom Bacillati; phylum Actinomycetota; class Actinomycetes; order Pseudonocardiales; family Pseudonocardiaceae; genus Umezawaea; species Umezawaea sp. The sequence continues at coordinate 35,903 of NZ_DBNGPQ010000155.1, forward strand.
CTGCGGAGCGCGTCCTCGACGGCGCCGTGGGGACCGATCGGCGGGGGTCGGAAGTCCCTCGGGAGGTCCTCCATCGACTCGAAGCCTTCGGGCACCACGCTCAGCAGCACGTTCCAGCTCATCGCTCGCCACCCCTCTCCGCTGGTCGGTGGGCACCGTGCGCCCTAGCGCAAGGTGGACCGACCATTATCGCCCCTTTTGGGAACCAGCGGGGCTCGCAAGGTGACCGAACCGGGGCCGCGAGCCGTCACCGGCCGGTGACCAGGCCGGATGCTCCTCAAGAAGCCGTGCGGCTGAGGAGACGGGCGGTCACGTCCTGGGCGGTGCGGACGGGTCGTGGCGGGGCCAGCCGACCACGAGGGCGGTCGTGGGCAGGTCGGTGACCGGAACCGCGACGACCGCGTGACCGAGGCGGGCGGCGGCGCTGTGACCTGCGACGACGACCAGTCTCCCCAGCGCGACCAGGCCCACCAGCTCGTCGAACGGGATCGGCGGGCACTCGCGGTGCACGCGTCCTCGCGGCGGAGGTCCGCGCTGGTGGTGGGGGCAGGAGGGCGACCGGCTCCTCCCGCACGAGTTCGACGCTCTCGACACCGCGCAGGTCCTCGCTGCCGCGCACGAGGGCCAGGCTGGCGGTGCCGTCCGGATCGCCGAGGGCGGCACGGTCGTGCTGTCAGTCGACCAGCTCGCCGACGCGGGTGCGGAAGTGGAACGACGACGTCCGCCCCTCGACGATCACGAGGTAGGAGTCGTCGCCGACCCGCAGGACCTTCCGCGACTTCGGGGACCACGGGTAGGTGGGCGTGAACTCGCGCGCCAGGCGCAGCGCCTCCGCCCGTGCCGCCTCCTCGTCACCGACGGGGGCGACGTGCGAGACCTTCCACTCCCGCCCGTCGCCCATGCCGCGGACCTCCTCGACCAGCACCCACCACCGCGCTTCACCCATGCCGATCAGACGTTCCACCTGCGGTTTCGGTTCCTCCACCCACAATTGTCAGACCCTGCCGGCACCCTGCTGAGCATGGTGGTGCACGTGGTGGGCAAGAGGCGCGGAGCGGCTTGGGCGGCGAAGAACCATCCGGGCGCCGCGGTGGTCGACGTGACGTCGAAGGGGCCCGCGCCGTGGCTGCGGCTGAGCCCGTTCCACCCGCACGGCGGCATCCCGGTGCCCTTCTCGCCCTCGGCGACCGGCGAGTCGGTGGAGGGGATCCGGCAGGCGCTGGAGGTGTTCGACGGCGCGGACGTCACCGACCTGTCCAGCCCGCTGACCCACGCCGCGCTGGTGGCGCGGTGCGTGCGGGGTGAGTGGTGATGGCGGTGCTGGGGTTCTACCAGGACGACGAGCACTGGCCGGAGTTCGGGACGTTGACGATCCACGACACGGACAACGGCGACGAGGACGCCGGACCGTTCGAGCAGTGGGGGTTGGGCGGTCAGCCGTGCGGCACGGTGGCCCGCGCGGGTTACGGCTGGCTGGAGGGTTCGGCGGGCGACGGGCCGCTCGTCGTGCGGCTGGAGGTGCACGACTCCGCGCCGCCCGCCGAGTCGGACGACTGGTCCGAGGTCGTGGAGACGCCGTACCGGAGCCGGAGCGGCGCGGTGTACCTGACGTACGTCACGGGCAGTCCTCCCGAGGACCACCTGCGCCTCGGCGGTGTCGGCGACTACCGGGTCCGGGTGGCGACCAAGGCGCTCCCCGCGTCGGCCGAGGGGCCGGAAGCCCTGTGGGTGCTGCGGTTCTGGCCGGACGCCACCCCCACCCCGCCCCGGTGGCTGCGCCGTTCCGAGCCCGCGGTCCGTTCCGGCGGTGCCGGGTGGGAGGTGCTGAGGAACTCCCCCGCCGCCGAGCTGCTCGCCGTGGTGTCGATGGCGCGGGACGAGACCGGCCGGACATCGCTCGACGCGCTGGCGCGCTGGGGAGAGCCGCGCTTCGGCGGTCCCGGTTGGCTCGCGGAACCGCTGCCGCACAAGCCGGACAGCGACCTCGACCCGGCCGCGCTGGCCCGTCGACTGGGCCTGCCTGAGCCGCGGTCGGCGCACGAGGTGCTGGACGTGTTCGTCGCCGCGGGCGTGCTCGACGAGGACGACGGCGGCTACCGCACCCACCTGCCCGCGCCGCGGGCGGAGGACGTGCTGGACCTGCCCGCCGCCCGCCGGGCCGCGCTGCGGCAGCAGGACGAGCACAACCGCTTCGCCTCGTTCGCGTCCGACCTGATCACGGTCGCGCTGTGGGGAGGGGGTGAGCAGACCGCGGCCGCGTTGGCGGAGCGCACGCTGGTGTCGGAGGGGGAGGTTCGGGAGGCGCTGGATTGGGCGTGTCGGGCCGGGTTGCTAGTGGTGGAGGGGGAGTTCCGGATGGCGTTGCCGGGGTAGGTGGTTCTTTGGGGCCGGGTTGGGTGGGGTGGGGTGGGGTGCGATCAAAGAGGCCCGGTTGCGCACGCGGGCGGGTTGCGTTGAGCCAGGTTGCGCTGGGAAGGAGCACGGGCAAGACCAAAGGCCGGCTGAGCACGGGGCGGGTTGCGCTGGGCCAGGTTGCGCTCGGAGGGGCGCGAGTAAGACCAAAAGGCCCGGTTGCGCACAGGAGCAGGTTGGGTCGGGCCAGGTTGCGCTCCGAGAGGGCGCGGGCGAGAGAAAGAGGCCCGGTTGCGCACGGGGGCGGATTGCGTCGAGCCAGGCTGCGTTCGGGAGGGGTGCGGGTTTATAGGTGAGAACGGCTTGCGCTGGCCCTCACCCAGCCGTCACAACCCCCGGCTTTCAGGGTTCCAAGAGGGTCAGGATGAGGGCGATCCAGGCCAGGACCACGCCGGTTGTGACGCCGTAGGCGACCCAGCGCCAGATGATCACCTTGCGGGCCAGCCAGACCGAGGGGGCGATGCCGCCCACCACCAGGACGTTGGCGACCAGGGCCAGCCAGCGGTTGGTCTCACCCAGGCCGAGGGAGAGGGTGACGACCAGGAAGGCGGCTACCGCGCCGCTGAACACGCTGACCGTCAGGCCTGTTCCCCACGGGGTGGGTTCGAGGTCTTCGGTTTCCGGTTCGGGCACGACCACCTCGGGGCGGCGGGGAGACGGGCGGACGCCGGACTGCGAGGCGTCGACCAGGTGGCGTTCGCCGGTGACCGGGTCGGCGAAGGCGACCGGGGTGCCCATGTCGGCGGCCAGGCGGCCTGCCAGCTGACGGCCGCGCCTGGTGACGAGCGCGCCCGCGGCACCGTCGGCGGGGGCGTTGGTGCGCTGCACGGCTTCGGCGACCTTGGCCCACTCGTGCAGCGCTTCAGCCAGACCCGCGCCCAGGGGGAGGGTGTGCGGATCCACTTCGAGTTCCCCGGACTCGCTCTCGCCCGCGAGCACGGCGCGGCCCGCCTGCACACGCAACTCCACGAACGGTCCCTTCCACGGTCACGGCTTCCGGGAAGAACGTATCGTGTCGGCCGCTCCTTCAGGTGATCGCGTGGAGCACGACAGCGCGACGGCCGCTCCGACCTTCCGCACCACCATCCGGGAGCCCGGCGGTCACAGCACCCGCCACACACCGCGACAACAGCTCTCCGGCCGCTGCCGCCGCCCCGCGACAACCAGGTCGAGCCGAGTGCGCGGCGCACCGCGGCCATCACTCACGCGGTCGCGTAGAACACCACGGCCGCGGCGGTGGCCACGTTGAGGGAGTCGACGCCCGGTGCCATCGGGATGCGGACCGCGACGTCCGCCGCGGCGATGGCCTCCTCGGTGAGACCCGGCCCCTCCGAGCCGAGCAGCACGGCGACGCGCGAGCCGCGCAGGCCCGCGTCGGCCAGGCCGACGGAACCCTCCCTCGGCGTGAGGGCCACGACCCGGAAGCCCTTCTCCCGCAGCACGTCCAACCCGCCGGGCCACGGGTCGAGCGGGGCGAACGGCACCCGCAGCACGTGGCCCATCGACACCCGGACGCTGCGCCGGTACAGCGGGTCGCTGCACCCCGGCCCCAGCAGGATGCCGTCGACACCCAGGGCGGCGGCGTTGCGGAAGATCGACCCCAGGTTCTCGTGGTCGCCCACGCCTTCCAGCACGGCCAGGCGGCGTGCGGTGGAGGCGATGTCGGCCGCGGACGGCTGGACGGCGCGGTCGGCGGCGGCGAGCACGCCGCGGTTGAGGTGGAAGCCGACCACCTCGGCCATCAGGTCGGCGGACGCGACGTACGCGGGGGCCGGGAGGTCGCCGAGCGCCTCGATGCGCCTGCGCACGCCGAGGAACCCCCTGACCGGGAACGGCGAGGCGAGCAGCCGTTCGACCACGACGACACCCTCCGCGATCACGAGACCCCGGCCACCCGGCCGGTCAGGCCTGCGATCAGCGGTGGACAGGTCGCGGAAATCATCCAGTCGCGGGTCGGCCGGGTCGTCGATCTCGATCACCACGGGTGGAATTCTCGCACCTCCCGCCATGTGAGCCGGGCACGTAGACCAGAGGGATCAACATCCACGCGGCCAACCAGCACATCCTCGCCGACTGTTACGGCCATGTGACAGAGAGCACCGATTTGGACGCTGGCGGCCCCCTGCGGGCTGTGTCACGGTTGGCGCTCCGCTCCGCCGCCGGAGTCGCACGACCGAAGGGGAGGCGGCATGGGTAGGGATGTCTCCAGCCGCACGTACACCCGTGACGATCGCCAGAGGTACCGGGAGAAGATCCAGAGGTGTCTCGAAGCACTGGCGACGATGCTGGCGGAGGACAGCTTCTCCTTCCCGAGGCAGCAGATGGGCCTGGAGATCGAACTGGCCCTCGTCGACGACTCCATGAGACCGGCGATGGCGAACGCGGAAGTGCTGGAGAAGATCGACGACCCGTCGTTCACGCTCGAACTCGGCCAGCAGAACCTGGAGATCAACGTCCCGCCGCGCGCGCTGGCGGGCGACGAGACCCTTGGCCTGGAAGAGGACCTGCGCGCGTCGCTCGGCGCGGCCGACGACAAGGCGAAGGACGCGGGCGCGAACCTGGTGATGATCGGTGTGCTGCCGACCCTGCGCAACGAGCACTTCGACCAGCGGTGGCTGTCCAACAGCTCGCGGTACAAGGTGCTGAACGACAGCATCTTCGCGGCGCGCGGCGAGGAAACCCTGCTGCACATGGAGGGTTCGCCGTTCACCGGCCGCACGCCGGAGAGGCTGATGAGCTACCAGGAGTCGATCCTGCCGGAGGCGGCCTGCACGTCGGTGCAGCTGCACCTCCAGGTGGCGCCCTCGGACTTCGCCGCGCACTGGAACGCGGCGCAGTGCCTGGCGGGCGTGCAGGTCGCCATCGCCGCGAACTCCCCGTTCCTGCTGGGCAAGGCGCTGTGGCACGAGACCCGCGTCCCGCTGTTCCTCCAGTCGACCGACACCCGGTCGCAGGAGCTGAAGAACCAGGGCGTGCGGCCGAGGGTGTGGTTCGGCGAGCGCTGGATCACCTCGATCTTCGACCTGTTCGAGGAGAACGCCCGCTACTTCCCCGCGCTGCTGCCGGAGACCGACGAGGAGAACCCCGTCGAGCTGCTGGCGGCGGGCGGGACGCCGGAGCTGGCGGAGCTGCGGCTGCACAACGGCACGGTCTGGCGCTGGAACCGGCCGGTGTACGACGTGGTCGACGGCGTTCCGCACCTGCGCATCGAGAACCGCGTGCTGCCCGCGGGCCCGACCGTGCTGGACATCGTGGCCAACGCGGCGTTCTTCTACGGGGCCCAGCGGGCGCTGGTCGACCAGGAACGTCCACTGTGGACCCAGATGTCGTTCCACGCCGCGGAGGAGAACCTCTACACCGGTTCGCGGCACGGCATGAACGCGCAGCTGTACTGGCCGGGCATCGGCTGGGTGCCGCCGGACGAGCTGGTGCTGCGCAGGCTCCTGCCGATGGCGCACGACGGGCTGCGCGCGTGCGGCGTGTCCGACGAGGCCCGCGAGCGGTACCTCGGCGTGGTCGAGCAGCGCTGCCTAGCCCGGCGCACGGGCTCGTCGTGGCAGCGCGACACGGTGCTGCGCTTGGAGGAGCGCGGCGCCGATCGCGGAACCGCGCTCACCGGGATGCTGGAGCGGTACGTGGAACTCATGCACGGGGGAGGGCCCGTGCACACCTGGCCGGTCTGACCTCGAACGCCGGGGCCGCCGCCCGCTAGCGGCGGCGACCCGACTTCAGCGGCGCCACGTCGGCGCCGTCGTGGGAGCTGCGGCAGTCGTCCGGGGTCACGGCCTCGACCGCGAGGGTCAGCATCCCCTTGACGCCGGTGTAGATGGACTCGCCGCAGGAGGCCAGCGAGGTGTGCACCCGGTTGGAGTCGGAGAAGTCGCGCTCGTCCTTGACGCGCTTCTTGCCCGCCTCCTCCGGCTTGGTGGCGCTGCGGAGGTTCACCTCCAGCCAGGCGGCGACCTCCGCGGGCGTGCTCAGCACCTCTTCCGGGGTGCGTTCCAGCCGTTCCGCCCGAGGTGAGGCGTGGTCGAGCGAGGTGTGCTCGACGTAGGCGTGCCAGTGCGTGTTGCGCATGGACCAGGTCTGTTCGACAGGCCAGTCCTCCTCGGTGCTCATCCTCTTATCTTGCACCCTTCGCGGGTCGGCTGGCGAACAGCCCGCGGACGTCCAGCTCGCGGTCGACGGAGACCGCGCGTGCGAGCCTGCGGTCGTGCGTGACCAGCAACAACGTGCCCTCGTACGTGTCGAGCGCCTGTTCCAGCTGGTTGATCGCCGCGAGGTCGAGGTGGTTGGTCGGCTCGTCGAGCACGAGGCAGGTGGTGCCGCGGGCCTGCAACAGGGCCAGTCCGGCACGGGTGCGCTCGCCGGGCGACAGGGTCCTGGCCTCCCGCAGCACGGTGTCCGCGCCGACCCGGAACTTCGCCAGCAGCGTCCGCGCGTCGACCCGTTCCAGCCCGGTGGCCGACACCACCACGTCGAGCACGGACCGGTCGGTGGCGAACTCCTCGCGGAGCTGGTCGACCTCGCCGACGACGACCGACGCGCCCCGGCTCCGGTCGCCGGACACCAGCGGGACCCGGCCCAGCAGCGCGCCGAGGAGCGTGGACTTGCCCGACCCGTTCGGGCCGGTGATCCGCCAGCGCTCGCCCGCGCCGATCGTGAGGTCGACCGGTCCGAGCGTCACGTCACCGCGCTGGACGACGGCCTGCCGCAACGTGAACGCGACCTGGCTCCCCCGTCCCGCGCTGGGCAGCGTGAGGCGGAGTTCCCACGCCTCGCGCGGTTCCTCCACCTCCTCCAGCCGGTCCAGCGCGCGGTCCACGGTGGACGCCTTGGCGGCGGTGGCCTGCGAGCGCTGCTTCTCCCGGTGCCGGATGTTGCGGTCGTTCTCACCCGACCTGGCCACGTTGCGCACGCCCTGGCGGGACCACTCGCGGGTCTGCCGCGCCCGCTCGGTCAGCGAGTCGCGCTTGGTCGCGTACGCCTCGAACTCCTCGCGCGCCCGCCGTTCGGCCGCGGCCTTCTCCTCGACGTAGGCGTCCCAGCCGCCGCGGAAGAGGGTCGTGGTGCGGGTGAACTCGTCCAGCTCGGCGATGGCCGTGGTGGTGCGGGCCAGGAACTCCCGGTCGTGGCTGACGAGCACGACCGCGGCCGGGCTGCCCACGACGTGGGTCTCCAGCAGGTCGAGCCCGTCGGCGTCCAGGTCGTTGGTCGGCTCGTCGAGCAGCAGCACGTCCGCCCTGGTCAGCAGCACCGACGCCAGCCGCAGCCGAGCCGACTGGCCGCCGGACAGCTCGTGCGCGGCGCGGCGGTCGAGCAGGTCGGCGGCGAGGCCGAGCCGGTCGCACACGGCGTCCGCGCGCTCGTCGAAGTCGGCGGCGCCGATGGTCGTCCAGCGGTCGAACGCGGCCGAGTACCGGTCGTCGGCACCGGGAGCGCCCTCGGACAGGGCGACGGCGGCGCGCTCGAAGTCGGCCGACGCCTCGGCGACGCCCGTGCGGCGGGCCAGGTGCGCGCGGAGCGATTCGCCGGGACGGGGACGGGTCTCCTGCGTGAGGTACGCCACCACGGCCGACGGCGGGTGCCTGCTGACGACACCCCCGTCCGGGACCAGTTCACCGGCCAGCACCCGCAGCAGCGTCGACTTGCCGACGCCGTTGGGAGCGACCAGACCGGTGCGCTCGCCTGCGCGGACGTCGAGGTCGACCCCCACGAGCACCGTCCTCGGACCGAACGACAGCGTGACCCCGCGGGCCGTCAGGACGGACACGGGTCGACCGTTCCAGCCGCGGGTGCACCGGGCAACCGAGTTTCCGCCCGGGATCGGTCCCACCCTCGCACACCGAGCTTGATGCCAGTAAGTTGCAACTAATAGATAGTTGCAAAAAGCTGAAGGGGAGAGCCGCGATGGCCCCGTACGTGCTGCCGGATCTGGACTACGACTACGCCGATCTGGAGCCCGCGATCATCGGCGAGATCAACGAGCTGCACCACGGCAAGCACCACGCCGCGTACGTGAAGGGCGCGAACGACACGCTGGAGCAGATCGACGAGGCCCGCGACAAGGAGAACCTCGGCTCGATCGTCGGCCTGGAGACCACGCTCGCGTTCCACCTCGCCGGGCACGCGCTGCACCAGGTGTGGTGGAAGAACCTCAGCCCGAACGGCGGCGACAAGCCGGTCGGCGAGCTGGCGGCGGCGGTGGACGAGTTCTTCGGCTCGTTCGACAAGCTGCGCCTCCAGCTCAACGCCGCCGCGAGCTCGATCCAGGGGTCGGGCTGGGGCATCCTCGCCTGGGAGCCGGTCGGGCAGCGGTTGATCACGCAGCAGCTGAAGGACCACCACTCCAACCTGTCGATCGCGACCACGCCGCTGCTGGCGTTCGACATCTGGGAGCACGCGTACTACCTCCAGTACCGCAACCTGAAGGTGGACTACATCAACGCGCTGTGGAACATCGTCGACTGGGACGACGTGAACGCGCGCTTCGAGGCGGCGCGGGCCGGGCAGAACGGGCTGCTGCTCCCCACCGCCTGACAGGACTCGGCAGTGGGTGCTCCGACAAGCCGACGCTGCCGATCGGGAGCGTCGGGGTGCCGCGCGGAATGCGGTGCCCCGGCACTCCCGGACCACATAACGACGAGGCCCCGCCCCCGGCGGTACGACCGGGGGCGGGGCCTCGTCTGTTCCCGAACTGACTGCCACTCCCACCACGAAGTGACGAGACTTAGGTTAGCCTAAGCTCTCTCACTTGGGAAGCGGGTAGCCCGAAAGTGTGCGGGAGAAGTTCGTTCCCGCACCTCGGAGGCCTGCGGATCTACGTGCGGCGGTTGCGGACCGGGAACTTCGGCAGCACCAGGCCGCCGCGGCGGACCAGGACGGCGTAGCCGACCAGCGCCGTGACGATCGAGATGACGCCGCCCGCCACCAGCGGGGCCCGGCCGGTGAAGTGCTCGGCCAGCCAGCCCATCACCGGGCCGCCCACCGGCGTGCCGCCGAGGAACACCAGCATGTAGAGGCCCATCACCCGACCGCGCATGGCCGGTGCCACCGACATCTGCACGGTGGCGTTGGCGGTGGTCGTGAACGTCATCATCGCGATGCCGACCGGGATCAGCATCAGGCCGACGGTGATGAGGTTCGGCATCAGGCCTGCCGCGACCTCCAGGAAGCCGAACGCCAGCGCGCCGCCGATCAGCAGCCCGAGCCGGGGCTTGCCCCGCGTGCTGCGCTTGGCCGCGAGCGTCGCCCCGGCGAGGGTGCCGACGGCGAGCAGCGTCGTCAGCAGGCCGTACGCGTCGGCGTTGCCGCCGAACACGTTGCGGGCCATCACCGCCAGGGTGAGGAAGAAGTTCAGGCCGAACGTGGAGATGAAGAAGACCAGCACCAGCAGGATCACCAGGTCCGGCCGACCCTTCACGTACCGCAGCCCCTCGCGCAGCTGCCCGCGCTCGCGGGGCACGGGCACGGAGCGGTGCAGGCGGGAGACGTCCATCAGCAGCAGCCCGCCGATCACGGCGACGAACGAGGCCGCGTTGATCAGGAACATCCAGCCGGTGCCGATGAGGGTGATGCCGACGCCCGCGACGGCGGGGCCGACCATGCGGGCCAGGTTGAAGGTCATCGAGTTGAGCGCCACGGCGTTCGGCAGCTGGTCCTTGCCGACCATCTCGATCACGAACGACTGCCGCACCGGCGTTTCCGTCGCCGAGACGCAGCCGAGCAGCAGGCACAGCAGGTACACGTGCCACAGCTCCGCGAGCCCCGTGACGTCCAGCAGCCCCAGCGTCAGCGCGCACAGCGCCAGGCCGGTCTCCAGCACCAGCAGCAGCTTGCGCTTGTCCATCCGGTCCGCGAGGACGCCCGCGTAGAGCGAGAACACGAGGGTGGGCGCGAACTGGAGCGCGGCGGCGATGCCCAGCGCCACCGGGCTGCCGCCGGACAGCTCCAGCACGAGCCAGTCCTGGGCGACGCGCTGCATCCACACGCCGATGAGGGAGACGACCTGGCCGGACGCGTAGAACCGGTAGTTGCGGACCTTGAGGGACTCGAACATGCCGGAGCGCTTCGGTGCCTTCTCCCGCGGGGGAGGTAGCGCGATGTCCCGGTCGATCCGATCCGTCTCGCTACCACCCGCGTAAGCCGGCACCTTGTTACTGCCCCGCCATCCTGTCGATGATCTCCGCCGCGCGGGAGAGGAGTTCCCGCTCTTCCGCCGTCAGTTCAGCCAAGCGCTTGTCGAGCCAGGCTTCCCTGGCCCCCACCTCTTCGTTCACGAACGCGAGACCGGACTCGCTGAGCTGCACGATGGCCTGGCGGCCGTCGGTGGGGTGAGGCCTGCGGGTCGCGAAGCCGAACTCCTCCAGCGCGGCTATCACCCTGGTCATCGACGGGGGCTGGACGCCTTCCTTGGCGGCCAGCTCGCCGGGCGTCAGCGGCCCGCACTTGTGCAGTGTGGACAGCGCCGAGACCTGCGTGAGGGTGATCGACGAATTGGTGCGCTGGGCGCGGAGCCTGCGGTTGAGCCGAACGACGGCGAGCCTCAACCTGCTCGCCAGTCCCTGCTCCCCCACGATGTCCGTCACGTAGTTAGCATACCTCACGATATGAACCTCCGCGCCCGTCCGAGTGGCCGAATCGGACTTACGCCCCGAACAGGGCCCGGATGGGGCCGATGGCGAAGTACACGACGAACGCCGCCGCGACCACCCACATGAGCGGGTGCACGCTCCTGGCCCGACCCGTCAGCGCCCGCAGCAGCACGTAGCTGACGAAGCCCGCGCCGATGCCGTTGGCGATCGAGTAGGTGAACGGCATCACGACGATGGTGAGGAACGCGGGCAGCGCGATGGAGAAGTCGCCGAAGTCGATTTCCTTGACCTGCATCATCATCAGCGCGCCGACGATGACCAGCGCGGGCGCGGCGGCCTCGACCGGCACCACCGCGTACAGCGGTGTCAGGAACATCGCGGCGAGGAACAGCAGCCCCGTCACGACGTTCGCCAGGCCCGTGCGCGCCCCCTCGGCGATGCCGGAGGCGGACTCGATGTAGACCGTGTTCGACGACGAGGACGCCGCACCGCCCGCGACCGCGCCGACGCCGTCGACGAACAGGGCCTTGTTGACGTTCGGCAACTGGCCCTCCCGGTCGATCAGACCGGCCTCCTTGCCGAGCCCCGTCATCGTGCCGACGGTGTCGAAGAAGTCGGTCAGCACGAGCGTGAACACCAGCAGCGCGCAGGTGATCGCGGGCACGCGGGTCCACGCCCCGAAGGAGACCTCACCGACGAGCGACAGGTCGGGGAGGCTGAGGAACTCGCTCGGCAGGGCCGGGTAGCCGAGGTTCCAGCCGAGCGGGTCGACGCCCTTCGACGGGCCCGCGTGGAAGACGGCCTCGACCACGATGGACAGCACCGTCGCCGACAGCACGCCGATGAGGATCGCGCCCTTCACCCTGCGGGCGAACAGGATGCCGGTGACGAGCAGGCCGACCACGAACACCAGCGTCGGCCACGACGCGATCGAGCCGTTGATGCCGAGGCCCACCGGGACGGTCGTGCCCGCGGCGTCGGGGAGCCTGCGCACGAAGCCCGCGTCGACCAGGCCGATGAAGCAGATGAACAGGCCGATGCCGACCGCGATGGCCGCCTTCAGCTCGTTCGGCACGGCGTTGAACACCGCCTGCCTCACCCCGGTCACCACCAGGAGCAGCACGACCAGGCCGTTCAGCACGACCAGGCCCATCGCCTCGGGCCAGGTCATCTGGGGCACGATCGTGACCGCCACGAACGTGTTGATGCCCAGGCCGGTGGCCATCGCGAACGGCAGGTTCGCGACCAGGCCGAAGAGGATGGTCATCACGCCCGCGACCAGCGCCGTCACCGCCGCGACCTGGGTGACCGGCAGGATCGCGCCGAGCACGTCCTTCTTCGCCCCGGCGTCGTCGGCCGCGAAGCTGCCCAGGATCAACGGGTTCAGCACCACGATGTACGCCATCGTCACGAACGTGACCAGTCCGCCGCGCAGCTCCCGCGAAACGGTCGAGCCGCGTTCGGAGATCTTGAAGAAACCGTCGAGCTTCGAAGGTGGCGGCGTCGTCGACTCCGCGGACGTCCCTCGGGTGGCCATGTCTACCCCAATCGGTACCTGGACCGGTGCCCGGTGAGCGTGCCCGATCCTTGTTTCCGGGAGGTAGCCTGCCTGACGTGGCCGAACAGTCCGAACACGACTCGCTGCCGAGTCCTCCCCCGCTGCCCGCGAGGCTGGCCGACCCCGTGCCCACCATCCTCGGCGGCACGGCGGTGTGGGCTCTGGCCTTCCTCTACTTCCTGGTCTTCGACGTGGACAACACCCTGTGGCTGTGGTGCTGCTTCACGGGCATGGTGCTCGGGATCCTGGGGTACGGCCTGTTCGCGTGGCAGCGCCGGGCCGCGCGCCGCGGGTCGCGGGGCGCGCAGACCGGTTTCTGACCGGCCGGTCCCTAACCGAGCAGGGTGACCGGGGTCGGGTCGGTGATCAGGGCGGCGAACGCGTGCCGGTCCGCCCAGCGGTCGCTGGTCCACGCCAGCGCGCGGGCCAGGCCCTCGGGGGTGTCGACGGCGTGCACCACGTCGTCGACCAGCCACCACGAGACCTCGTGCTCGGTCCCGTCGACGCTCACGCGCAGCTCGTCGTGCACGACCACGGACCCGTCCGGCAGGTCGACGCCGAGCAGCTCGCAGGCCAGCCGGACGGCGCCCAGCTCGTGCCACGGGACGGCGTCGCCCCCGGTCGTCGGCACCCCGTCGACCTCCTCGGACGCCAGCGGCAGCGCGAGCAGCTCGGCCAGCGCGTCGGCTCCACCGTCGGCGGCCAGCACGCCCTCCGGGGGCAGCACGCCGAGCAGCCACGGCAGGTCGAGCACGACCACGTCGTCGGCGGGCACGGCGGCGCCGGTCAGCACGCGCACCCTCTCCGGCGGGGTGATGCCGCCGGAGTCGAGCAGGTGCGCGACCTCGGCCAGCGCCGCGTGCGCCGTGAACACCAGCGCGTCGGCGGGCGTCCGCTCCGGGTCGCCCAGGCGCCGCAGCAGGTCCCGCACGTCGTCGTCGCCGCGCACGTCCAGCTCGGTGCGCACGCCGACCGCGACGAGCACGTGCTCGGGCAGGCCGACGTCCGGCACCACGTCGTAGAGCCCGGCGAGGGACTCGGCGGTCGGCAGCCGCCAGTCGCACAGCGGCACGCCGTCGAGCGTCGCGTACTGCGAGAGCCACCAGCCGGTGTAGCCGTCCGGCTCCCGCACCGCCCGCCACGCCACCGGGTCGGCGGCCAGCATCGCCAGCGCGGCGGGCCACGCGTCGCGGGCCACCAGGTCGAGGTCGCGGATGCCGACGACGCGGGTCGGCGGCTCCGGCGACGCGGCCCACCAGTAGCCCTCGTCGGCCAGGTCGTGGTCGGGCTCGGTCGGGTCCTCGTCCACGACCACGCTGAACCCGTCGACCACGCCGATCGCGGTCAGCACCGACCGGGGCCACTGCTCGGCGACCTTCGCGTCCAGCACGCCGATCGGGGCGTCCGGCTCCAGCACGTCCAGCAGCGCCGAATCGGGCAGCACCAGCTCGTCCGCGCGGCGCCAGTCGCCGGAGGCGTCGGGCAGCACGAGTTCCGCGAGCCACGGCCGGTCGCCGGAGCGCATCCCGGAGCGGTCGACCAGGCGCAGCACGGCGCGCACGAGGTCGTGGCCGTCCATGCCCGCGTCGACCTCGTCGGCGCTGCGGTGCACGGCCTCGCGGATGGCCTCGGAGTCCAGCAGTTCCACCGGCCCGGCCTCGACCGCGCCGAGGCGGGTCAGCAGCCGGTGCACGGCCTCGGGGTGCGCGATCCGCAGCCCGGACACGTCCACGCCCGCCAGCAGGTCCAGGGTCTCCTGGTCGGCGTCGAGGACCAGCACGCCGCGCGGGCTCGTGACGGTCCGGCCGTCCGCCAGCGGGACCGGGAGGCCGCCCAGGTCCTCGCGGGCCTTCGAGTCGACCTCGGCGATCGGGTCCAGCTCGGCGTAGAGCCGACGCCACCAGTCCGGGTCGCCGCTCAGGCCCGCCAGCGCGTCCACGACGTCGCGCATGGTCAGGCGGCGAACCTCCAGCGCCGCCAACGCCTTCGCGTGCTCGGGCAGGGTGAGCTCGGCGTCGAGCAGGCCGGGGATCACTTCTTCCAGGAGTTCGACCAGTTCCTCGGAACCCGCGTCGAGCACCTTCGCCTTCGCGGGCGAGGCCCACTCGCCGCTCGCGAGCGGCAGCCATTCGGCCGTGCGCAAGGCCTTCAGCACGCCGGCGCGCAGCACACCGTCCACTTCGGACAGAGGGAAGCCGGGCAGGGGGACGAGCGTCGTCCGTTGCACGGCGGGCAGCTTCGCGACCAGGGCCGGGTAGTGCGCGGCGGCCTCGGCGAGCACGGCGTCCACGGCGGGGCCGGGCTGCACGCGGCGGCGCGACGGCTCGACCGGCAGCGTGGCGAGCAGCCTCGCGGGCAGCGACAGGCGTTCGTCGGTGGGGGTCGGCGCGTGCAGCACCTCGTCGGCCAGGACGCCGTCGGACGGCCACGCCCAGCAGATCGACCACTGCGGCCGGGTCTCGACACCCGCCACGAGCGACGCGGGCAGCTCACCGGAGACGCGGTGCAGGACCCAGCGGGTCGAGCCGTCCGGGCCGTGCAGGACCACCACGTCGTCGTCGACGTCCTCGCGGGTCCACACCCGGTCCGCGATCTCGACGCGGTTCAGGCCGGGCAGCGCCAGCAGCAGGTCGCCCGCCTGGTCGGCGAACTCGGCCAGCAGCGCGGCCCCGTCCACCTTCAGCGGCAGCCGGACCTCGGTCGCGAAACCCGCGGGCACGTCGGTCTCGTCGCTCGGCCACACCAGCCGCAGCACCGGCACGTCGCCGCCGCGCTGCTCGGCCGAGTCCGGCACGGCGGCACGGGTGCGCTCGGCGGAGAAGGCGACGGCGCCGGAGGTCGACACGACCCTGGGGGCGTCGGTCACGGCCAGCACCGCGGCGAAGCCGACGCCGAACTGGCCGATGGTGCCGGAGTTCTTGGTCGACGCGCGCAGCGACGCGAGCGCCGTCACACCGGCGGCGTCCAGCGGCACGCCGGTGTTCGCCGCGCGCAGCTCGCCGTCCACAACGGACAGGCGGAGCACGCCGGGCTCGGCGCCCGCGGCGTCGGAGGCGTTCTGCGCCAGCTCGACCAGCAGCCGGTCGCGGTAGCCCCCGAGGCGCAGGTCCTCCTCGGCGTTGGCGTCCTCGCGGAACCTGGTGGGCGAACCGCGCCACGAGGCCAGCACGGAGTCGCGCAGCGCCTCCGTGCCGAAGGGGTCCGAGGGCACGGCGGGCTCCTGGGTCACTGGGTCGTGGTCTCGTTCTCGTCCTGCGCCACGTCGGCCGCGGGAGTCCCGTCCTCGGGGACCTCGGCTGCCGGCACGTCGGCTGCTTCGACCGCGGGAGCCTCGGACACCTCGGCAGCGGGTTCGGGAGCCTCGGACACCTCGGCAGCGGGCGTCTCGTCCACGACGGGCGTCTCGTCCACGACAGGCGCCTCGTCCACGACAGGCGCCTCGTCCACTGCGGGCGCCTCGTCCACGACGGCCGCCTCGTCCACGGCAGGCGCCTCATCCACGACAGGCGCCTCGTCCACGACGGGCGCCTCATCCACGGCAGGCGCCTCGTCCACGACGGGTGCCTCGGCCTCAGGTGCCTCGTCCACGGCGGGTGCGGGTGCCTCCGCGACCGGGGTGCGCTGCTCGTTGGGCTCCACGTCGAGCTGGGCGTCGTCGTAGACCACGTCCGAGACGGGGATGCCGACGCTCATGTCGATCTCGACTTCGGAGTGCGCGCCGCAGCCGTACTCCACGTGCACCACGCGGCCGTCCGCGGGCGTCAGCTCGTTCGCGCACACGCCGAACGCGGCACCGAGCGAGCCCTTGATCTGCTGGTAGAAGCCGCAGCTGCCGCACGTGGCCGGCGCGCTGCGGGCCATGTCGCTGAGCGGGCCGAAGTCGCCGCCGTGCCAGCGCTCGGCGGCGTCGAGGCGGCCGTTGCGGCCGAGCACGCGCACGCGGCCGAGGCCGATCTCCCGCGAGACCTCCTCGATCGCCGGGTCCTCGGACTCCAGGTAGCCGGGCACCAGCCGCGGGTCGTCGCGGCGGGTGGGCATGAGGTCGCCCACACCGAGGTCGCCCGCGCGGACGCGGTCCTCCCACGGCACCCAGTCCGGGGCGACCAGGGCCTCGTTGCCGGGCAGCAGGACGACCTCGCTCACCGAGAGGGGCGTGCCCTCCCCGGCGAACGCGACCGTCACGGCCCAGTTCCAGCCGTGGTACCCGGCGTGGTTGGCCTCGAAGAGGTGGGTGACCGAGACCTCGTCCTCACCGAGCACACCCACGTGCGCGCCGATGCGTTCCTGGCCTGCTTCCTCCTGCGCGGCGGCGCGGGCGAGATCGACGGCTTCGGAATCGGCGAGCACCGGCTGCGGCTGCTGAGTGGGCATTGGGGTCACAGGTGAATTGTGCCGCACGACTACACAGCCGCGTGCACTCGTGTCACCCTTCTGGACGTGCGGAGGCTTGCGGCGTTGGCAGGACTGGTCCTCGTCGGCGCGTGCTCGACCGCGCCCGCCCCCTCGGGAGGCCCGTCGAAGGGGCCGTCGAAGGTGGAGGTGCTGGCCACGATCCCGCACGACCCGACCGCGTTCACGCAGGGTCTGGAGCTGCGGGACGGCGTCCTCTACGAGGGCACCGGCCTCGAAGGCGAGTCCTCGGTGCGGCGTGTCGACCCGGACACGGGCACCGTCCAGCAGCGGGTCGACCTGCCGGGTCCCCTGTTCGGCGAGGGCATCACGCTCGTGGGCGACCGCGTCTGGCAGATCACCTGGCAGGACGGGATCGCCATCGAGCGGGACCGCACGACGCTGGCCGAGGTGAAACGGGTCACCTACGACGGCGAGGGCTGGGGCCTCTGCCTGGACGGCGGGCGGCTCGTGATGAGCGACGGCACGGCCGAGCTGACGTTCCGCGACCCGACCACGTTCGCCGAGACCGGCACGGTCGGCGTGACGAGGGACGGGCAGCCGCTGCCGATGCTCAACGAGCTGGAGTGCGTCGACGGCGTCGTGTGGGCGAACGTGTGGCAGACCGACGAGATCGTCCGCATCGACCCCGGCAGCGGGAAGGTGACGGCCGGCGTCGACGCCGGGTCGCTGCGCCCCGCCGACGTGCCGAGGGCGAACGTGCTCAACGGGATCGCGGCGGTGCCGGGCACGGACGAGTTCCTGGTGACCGGGAAGAACTGGCCGAGCGTGTTCCGCGTCCGGTTCGTCGAGTGAGCCACCGCGCGGTGCCCCGGAGCGGGTGATTCCGGTCGGCCGTTCGTCCGTTCGCGCACGCCCGGCCTCCGCGTGAGGCAGGATTGACACGTGAAGCGCTCCGGTTCGGACGACCCGCACGGCACACCCCGTGCCCGGCGCGGCTGGAGCGGCGGGCGCAGGTCCCGCCGCGGGCCGGAGCAGCCGACGGGCATCACCGAGTGGCCGCCGAGCCCGCCGCCCCAGGCCGCCCCCCGGCAAGCGCCACCGCCGCCCCCGAGGCGGCAGCCACCACCCCGGCGGGAACCGCCGACGCGGTACCCGTGGGAGGACGACGACTACCAGCCGAGGCAGGCCCCGGAGGCGCGCTTCGACCTCGAACGACCGAGCCGGATGCGGCCCACCAGGCCGTACCCGACGGGTGAGCCGCCGGAGCTGGGGCGGGAGGGGTCGCGGCGGGAGCGGGTGCCGGTCTCGGAGCAGCCCACCACCCCGACGCTGCCGAAGAAGCTGACCGTCACCAGGGTCGCGGTGTTCCGCGGCAGGCAGCTCGGCCAGCGGGCCGTGACCGCGTTCCGGAAGGCCGTGCACGCCGACGGCGCGGAGAAGTCCGGGCTCACCGCCCTCACGTACGCGGTGATGCTGAACTACGCCGCCGACGCCGCGATGGCCGTGGCGCTGGCGAACACCCTCTTCTTCTCGGCGGCGACCGGCGAGAGCCAGGGCAAGGTCGCGCTCTACCTGCTGATCACCGTGGCCCCGTTCGCGCTGATCGCCCCCGTCATCGGTCCCGCGCTGGACCGCATCCAGCGCGGCAGGCGCATCGCCCTCGCCGCGGCCTGCGTGCTGCGCGTGTTCCTGTCGATCGTCATGGCGCTGCACTTCGACGACTGGGGCCTCTACCCGGCGGCGCTGGGCAGCATGGTGCTGTCCAAGTCGTTCACGGTGCTCAAGTCCGCGATCACCCCACGGGTGCTGCCGCCGGACATCACGCTGTCCAAGACCAACGCCCGCATGACCGTGTTCGGCCTGGCCGCGGGCGGTGTCCTCGGTGCCGTCGCGGCCGGTTTCGCCCAGCTCTTCGACTCCCCCGGCGCCCTCTGGTTCACCGCCGCCCTGTGCCTGGCCAACGCCTGGCTGTGCCTGAGGATCCCGGCGTGGGTGGAGGTCACCGAGGGCGAGGTGCCGACGTCGCTGCGCACCGGGGCGAGGAGGGCCAAGCGCCAGCCCCTCGGCAGGCACGTGGTCGTGTCGCTCTGGGGCAACGGCACGATCCGCGTGCTGACCGGCTTCCTCACGCTGTTCGCGGCCTTCGTCGTCCGCGCCCAGACCGAGGGCGACGCGGGCAAGCAGCTGCTCCTGCTCGGCGTCATCGCGGGCGCGGCGGGCGTCGGCAGCTTCCTCGGCAACGCGGTGGGGGCGCGCCTGCACTTCGGCAACCCCGACCAGGTCGTCGTGGCCTGCCTGAGCGCGGCGCTGACCGTGGCGGTGCTGGCGGCGGTCCTGCCGGGGCTCACCACGGCCGCGATCGTCGGGCTGGTCGGGGCCACGGCCAGCGGGCTGGCGAAGATCAGCCTCGACGCCGTGATCCAGGACGACCTGCCCGAGGAGTCCCGTGCGTCGGCGTTCGGGCGGTCGGAGACGATCCTCCAGCTGACGTGGGTGTTCGGCGGTGCGCTCGGCGTCCTGCTGCCCGCCACGTACTGGATCGGGTTCACGGTGCTGTCGGTGCTGCTCGCCGCCGGGCTGACCCAGACGGTCATGTGCCTGCGGGGCGGGTCGCTGATCCCCGGCATCGGCGGCGACCGGCCCGAGCACCCGAACGCAGTGCACCCCACCAAGCCCATCGGGTGAGCGTGCGTAGAGTCGGCCGACGTGCGCCGAGTCGTCAGTCCGCTGGTCTGTGCCGTTCTGCTGCTGGCCGGGTGCTCGGCACCCCCGCTGCCCGAGGTGACGTTCTACTCGTCGGGTCGGACGATCAACGTCCACCCGACGCAGCACTGCGACCTGGAGTCGGAGAACTGCGTGGTGGACTCCGGGGCCGTGGGGGTGTTGCGGGTGCTGCCGGGGCTGCCCGTGCAGATCTCGGTGCCGGGGGAGGTGGCTGATTCGGCGTGGTCGGTGAAGTTCACCTACCGGAACGCCGACGGGGTGGAGCAGGAGCCGCTGCGGAGCAAGGTGTTCACCAGCGCTGAGCCTCGGTACGCGTACACGCTGACCCTGCCTGGGGAGGGGGATCAGCTGGAGAGCGTGGAGGTTCAGCAGTTCGGGCGGCGGGTGCAGATCGATGAGACCGGGCAGATCCAGTTCGTGGCTCGGGCTACGTGGGTCTTGTCTGTGGATGATCGGGGGGCTCGTTAGGTACCCGCCGGTTCCAGCGTGGTGCGGCCGATGTGACTCGGGGCCCCTCTCGTGAGCCTTGATCGGGCCACGAGAGCAGTCCCGAAAGCCTGCCCGATCATCAATTTCAAGGCTCAGAACCCCAAGTCACATCGGCCGCGTTCCGTGACCTGCGTCTTGCTGTTGGCCGTGGTCACCAGGACTGACGCACCGCCGCGCCGCCCTGCCGGGCCACCCCGACCTTGCCGCTCCGCCGGGCGCCTCGCCTCTCCGGAGCGCCCTGCCTGCCGCCGCGGTTACGGGTCCAGTTCCCTGGCCACCGCGCGGACCACCTCTGCTACCAGTTTTGTGGTCTTGCGGTCCGGGTAGCGGTTTCTGCGGAGGTCTGGCTGGATCTTCATCTCCAGCAGTTTGATCATGTCTTCCACCAGGCCGTGCAGTTCCTCCGCCGGGCGGCGCCTCGCCTCTGCCACCGAGGGGGCCGGGTCCACCAGGCGGACCGACAGGGCCTGAGGGCCTCGGCGGCCTTCTGCCATGCCGAATTCGATGCGCTGTCCGGCCTTCAAGCCCTCGACGCCCGGAGGGAGCGCGGACTTCCGCACGTAGACGTCCTCGCCACCGTCCTGGGTGACGAAGCCGAAGCCCTTCTCGGTGTCGTACCACTTGACCTTGCCGGTCGGCACTGCCCTCACCATTCCCTTGCTTTCACATGACGAAGCGCCCCGGGCGTACCCAGGACGCGTTCCCCCAGAGTAGCCAGAAGACCGGCGTGCGGGCACCTCCGATTGCGCGACTACCCTCGCGCCATGACCGCTCCGAAGCTGATGCCGCTGGCACTGGGGTTGTTCGCGCTCGGCCTGGTGGCCATCGTGGCAGTTTTCGCGCTCTTCGCGGCGGGGAAGAACGACCTGCCGGTCTGGTTGAACGTCGCCGCGTGCCTGTTGACCCCGGTCGGCTTGGCCCTCGGGGTGCTCAGCGCCGTGCGGAACTCCAGGTCTAGGCGGCGCTGAGGCGTTCGGCGTTCGCGCGCAGCCAGGTCGGGAAGCCGGTGAGGTCGGGCAACACCACGTCGGCGCCCTCCTCCTTCAGCTCGGCCTCGCTGCACGGGCCGGTGGTCACGCCCACGGCCAGCGCGCCCGCGGCCTTGGCGCCGCGGATGTCACCCAGGTGGTCGCCCACGTAGACCGACGCTCCGTGCAGGAGCAGCGCCTCCGCCTTTCCCGTGGACCAGACTCCGCCGATCAGGTGGTCCACCTCCCAGTCGAACGCGTCGAGGTGCAGCTTGGCGTTCTGCCGGTACTTGCCGGTGACGACGACCACGGTGCCCGCCAGTGCGCGCACGGCCGCAAGCGATTGCGCCGCGCCGGGCAGGGCGATCGTGGACGGGATGACGACGTCGGGGTAGAGGGCGCGGAAGCGGTCGACCAGGTGCGGGATCTCCTCCTCGGGGACGCCGAAGTCGCGGTAGACCATGTCCAGCGGCGGGCCGAGGTGGGCGGCGAAGTGGTCGCCGTCCAGCGGGTAGCCGGTTTCCGCGGCCACCGCGTTCATCACGGCCGCCATGCCCGGCCGGGGGTCGATGAGGGTCATGTCGAGGTCGAATCCCACGGTCAACGGCACGGGCTCACTCTACGTGGATTGACGAAAAGCGGTCCCCCGTCCAGGTGATGGGCAGTACGGCCGAATATGTAAGGCTCGGGGTGTGAGCCGAACCACTGAGAACGCGCTGCGCGAGAGCCTGCTCGCCGTCGCCGCGGAGGACCTGGCGGCGAACGGCTTCGCCGGGTTGCGGATGGCCGACGTGGCCAGCCGGGTCGGGGTGAGCAGGCAGACGCTCTACAACGAGTTCCGCAACAAGGTGGGACTCGTGCAGGCCGTGGCGCTCCAGCGGACGGCCGAGTACCTGGCCGGGATCGAGCAGCGGCTGGCGGAGGCACCGGACCCGTTCGACGGGATGCGGGACGCACTGGCGTTCCTGCTGGCTCGGGCCTCGGAGGACCGGCTGGTGTCGTCGGTGGTGACCGGCGCGGACGCCGAGGACCTGCTGCCGTTCCTGACCACCAGGGGGCTGCCGGTGCTGGTGCCCGCGAGCGCGGTGGTGGCGGCGCACCTGCGGCGGCGGTGGCCCGACCTGCCCGGCGAGCGGGCTGACCAGGCGGCTGAGACGATCGTGCGGCTGGCGCTGAGCCACCTGCTGCTGCCCAGCGGCCCGCCGGACCGGGCCGTGGACGCCATGATCACCGTCGCGAGGGCCGTGCTGCCGGAGTGACCCGAGCTTGTTGCCATGATGTGGCGACAAGCTGTCGAGGAGGTCACCGGTGGTCGCGCTCCGCCCGAAGGCCGCCCGCGTCAGAGCGGGTGCCGCGCTGCTCGGTCCCGCCTTCGTGGCGGCCATCGCCTACGTCGACCCCGGCAACGTCGCCACGAACACCGCGGCGGGCGCGCGGTACGGGTACCTGCTGGTCTGGGTGCTGGTCGTGGCCACTGCGATGGCCGGGCTGGTGCAGTACCTGTCGGCCAAGCTCGGGCTGGTCACCGGTCAGTCGCTGCCGGAGGCCGTGCGCGACCGGGTGCCGAGGCCGGTGCGGCTCGCCTACTGGGGCCAGGCGGAGGTCGTGGCGATGGCCACCGACCTCGCCGAGGTGCTCGGCGGCGCCATCGCGCTCGCCCTGCTGTTCGACCTGCCGCTGCTGGTCGGTGGCGTGATCACCGGTGTGGTGTCGACCGCCCTGCTGCTCGTGCAGGACCGGCGGGGTCAGCGGCCGTTCGAGCGGGTCGTGACGACGCTGCTGGTCGTGGTCGCCGTCGGGTTCGCCGCGGGCCTGTTCGTCGACCCGCCGTCGGTCGCGGGGACCGTCGGCGGCCTGGTCCCCCGGTTCGACGGCGCGGACAGCGTGCTGCTCGCGGCCGGGATGCTGGGCGCGACCGTGATGCCGCACGCCGTGTACCTGCACTCGGCGCTGGCCCGCGACCGGCACGGCAGGCCGGAAGGGGGTGCGCCGCGCCGACGGCTGCTGGCCGCGACCAAGGTCGACGTGGTGGTCGCGATGGTGTTCGCGGGCGCGGTGAACCTGGCCGTGCTGCTGCTCGCCGCGAGCGCCCTGCGCGGCCTGCCGGACGTGGACGGCCTGGAGGGCGTGCACGCCGCAGTCGGCTCGCGGCTCGGCGGCGGGATCGCGCTGCTGTTCGCCGTCGGCCTGCTCGCGTCGGGCTTCGCGTCCACCGCCGTCGGCTGCTACGCGGGCGCGGTCGTGGTGGACGGCCTGCTGCGGTTCCGGATCCCGCTGCTGGTCCGCAGGCTCGTCACGCTCGTGCCCGCCCTCGTCGTGCTCGCCGTCGGCGTCGACCCGACGCAGGCGCTCGTGCTGTCGCAGGTCGTCCTGTCGTTCGGCATCCCGTTCGCGCTGGTCCCGCTGGTGTGGTTGACGGCACGCCGGTCCGTCATGGGCACGGCCGCCAACCACGTCGGCACCACCGTCGCCGCCGGTGCCGCGTCGGTGGCCGTGATCGCCCTCAACCTCGTGCTGGTCTACCTCACGTTCGCGTAGTCCACGCCCAGCGCGCCGAGGGCCGTGGTGAGCGTGCGCATCACGGCCAGGGTGTCGTCCAGCGTCATCTCGGGGCTCTCGGTGTACCCGGCGGCGACCCGCTGCGTGACCTCGGTCATCTGGTAGGTGTAGCCGGTGCCCTCCAGCTCGACCCGCTCCTCGACGCCGTTGACGACGATCGCCGCCGGGTTGAAGAACGGCTCCGGGACGTCGATCCGGCCGCCGCTGCCGACGATCGTGGCGCTCACCTCCGGCGTGCTGGTCAGCGAGCACGTGAGCAGCGCGTGCGCCCCGCTGCCGTAGGCGAGCAGCAGGGCCACGTCGGCGTCCACGCCGGTCGGCGCGAGCGACCCGTGCACGGTGATCGACTCGGGCTCGCCCAGCACCATGTGCGCGAACGACACCGGGTAGACGCCGAGGTCGAGCAGCGCGCCGCCGCCGAGCGCCGGGTTCCACAGCCGGTGCGACGGGTCGTAGTCGGCGGTGAAGCCGAAGTCCGCGTGCACCGCCCGCACGTCACCGATGGCGCCCTCGGCCACCAGCGACTTGATCCGGCGGACGAGCGGGTTGAACCGCGTCCACATCGCCTCCATCAGGAACAGGTTCCGCTCGCGGGCCAGGTCGACGAGGTCCTGCGCGTCGGCCAGCGTCAGCGTGAACGCCTTCTCGCACAGCACGTGCTTGCCCGCCAGCAGGGCCGCCCGCGCCACCTCGTGGTGCTGGGCGTGGGGAGTGGCCACGTAGACCACGTCGACGTCCGGGTCGGCCAGCAGGTCGGCGGTGCTGCCGTAGGCGCGCGGGATGCCGTGCTTCGCGGCGAACTCCTGCGCGCGCGGCAGGGCGCGCGACGAGACGGCCAGCACTTCGGCACCACGCACCAGAAGCAGGTCGGCGGTGACGACGTCAGCGATACCACCAGGGGCGACAACGCCCCAACGCACGGGATTGGTCACAGCACGGCAGCCTAATCAGGCAAGATCGGGGCATGCGCCTAGTCCTCAATCTGATCTGGTTCGTCCTCTCCGGGTTCTGGCTGGCGGTGGGCTACGCGATCGCCGGGATCATCTGCTGCGTCCTGATCATCACCATCCCCTGGGGCCTGGCGTCGTTCCGGATCGCGAACTACGCGCTGTGGCCGTTCGGCCGCACGGTGGTGGACCGCCCGGACGCGGGCGCGGCCTCGCTGATCGGCAACATCATCTGGATCGTCGTGGCGGGCATCTGGCTGGCCATCGGCCACGTGGTCACCGGCATCGCGCTGTGCGTCACGATCATCGGCATCCCGCTGGGCATCGCGAACTTCAAGCTGATCCCGGTCTCCCTGATGCCGCTGGGCAAGGTCATCGTCGACGTACCGTGACCACCGGGGCGAGGCCAGGTGGTGGACCGCGGAAAATCACCACCAGCCCCGTTCCGGCTCACCCCGGCCCGAGCAGCTCCACGGCCTCCGCGCGCATCTGCACCTTGCGCACCTTCCCGGTCACCGTCATCGGGAACTCGTCCACGACGTGCACGTACCGCGGGATCTTGTAGTGCGCCAGCTCGCCGGTGCAGAACTCCCGCACCGCCTCGGCGGTGAGGGTGGGCGCGCCGGGCCGGAGCCGGACCCACGCCATCAGCTCCTCGCCGTAGCGGGCGTCCGGCACGCCGATGACCTGCGCGTCGAGGACGTCCGGGTGGGTGTGCAGGAACTCCTCGACCTCCCGCGGGTACACGTTCTCGCCGCCGCGGATCACCATGTCCTTGATGCGGCCGGTGATGCTCACGTAGTCGTCGGCGTCCATGACGGCGAGGTCCCCGGTGTGCATCCACCGCGCGGAGTCGATCGCCTCGGCCGTCTTGTCCGGCTGGTCCCAGTAGCCGAGCATCACCGAGTACCCGCGGGTGCACAGCTCGCCGGGCTCGCCGCGCGGCACGGGCCTCCCGGTGACCGGGTCGACGACCTTGACCTCCAGGTGCGGCCCGACCCGGCCGACGGTCGACACCCGGCGGTCCAGCGAGTCGTCGGCACGGGTCTGCGTGGAGACCGGTGACGTCTCGGTCATGCCGTAGCAGATCGACACCTCGCGCATCCCCATGCGGTCGATGACCTGCTTCATCACCTCGACGGGGCACGGCGACCCGGCCATGATCCCGGTGCGCAGCGACGACAGGTCGTAGGTGTCGAAGTCCGGCTCGGCCAGCTCGGCGATGAACATCGTCGGCACGCCGTACAGCGAGGTGCAGCGCTCCTCCGCGACCGCGCGCAGCGTGGCGGCGGGCGAGAAGCCCTGCGCCGGAACGACCACGCACGCGCCGTGCGAGGTGGCCGCCAGGTTGCCCATGACCATCCCGAAGCAGTGGTAGAACGGCACCGGGACGCAGATCCGGTCCACCTCGGAGTACCCGCACAGCTCACCGACGAAGTACCCGTTGTTGAGGATGTTGTGGTGCGACAGGGTCGCGCCCTTCGGGAAGCCGGTGGTCCCCGAGGTGTACTGCACGTTGATCGGGTCGTCGGCCGACAGCTCGGGGAACCCCGGCCGTTCCCGCGCGGCCAGCAGCTCCGTCCACTCCGGACTCCCGAGCAGCACGACCTGCTGGAGCCCGGAGCACTTCGGCCGCACCTGCTCGACCATCCCCGCGTAGTCCGACGTCTTGAACTCGCGCGCGGCGATCAGCGTGCGCACGCCGGACTGGTTGAGCACGTGCTCCAGCTCGTGAGCCCGGTAGGCCGGGTTCACGTTGACCATGATCGCGCCGATCTTGGCGGTGGCGTACTGGACGAACACCCACTCGGCGCGGTTGGGCGCCCAGATCCCGACCCGGTCGCCGACCCGCACGCCGGACGCGAGCAGCCCGGCGGCGAGCGCGTCGACCTCGGCGGCGAGTTCGGCGTAGGTCCAGCGGCGGCCGGTCTCGCACTCGACCAGCGCCTCCCGGTCGCCGAACCGGGCGACGGCGCGGTCGAAGTTCGCGCCGATCGTGTCCCCGAGCAGGGGAACCGTCGAGGTACCGGACGAGTAGCTGACCGTGGACACGACGACCTCCCGCGACGACGTTGGAGCGCCCACCCACCTTCGCACGGCGGCTTGACGAAAGCAGCCTCTCTGGTGCTACGGTTCGTTACTCAAGTAACGAACCAGGGAAGTGCTGATGTTCGACGACCGGAGCCCGATCTACCGGCAGATCGCCGACCGGATCAAGGCCGACGTGCTGTCCGGGGCGTTGGAGGCGGACCAGCAGGTCATGTCCACCAACCAGTACGCGGCCTTCTACCGGATCAACCCGGCGACGGCGGCGAAGGCGTTCCAGCAACTGGTCGACGAGGACGTGCTCTACAAGAGGAGGGGGATCGGGATGTTCGTGAGCCCGACGGCGCGCGACGCGCTCCGAGCGCGGGGACGGGAGACGTTCTTCGGGCAGGTGGTCGACCCGATGGTGGCGGAGGCCAGGTCCATCGGGGTCCCGCTGACCGACGTGATCAAGCGGATCGAGCAGCTGGAGGACGGCCGATGAAGGTCGACGTCCAGAACCTCGTCGTCCGCCACGGCGACGTGACGGCGGTCGACGACCTGTCGTTCTCGTTGGCGGAGAACAAGGTCTACGGCCTGCTCGGCCGCAACGGGGCGGGCAAGTCGTCGCTGATGTCGGTGCTCGCGGCGTTCCGCAGGCCCACCTCGGGCACCGTGCTGGTCGACGGCGAGCCAGTGTTCGAGAACCGCCGCGCGACCAGCCGGATCTGCCTCGTCCAGCACGGCGTCGACCCCGCCGACAAGGGCGACAGGCTGAAGGACGCGCTGTCCCTCGCGGCCGCGCTGCGCGAGAACTGGGACGCCGAGTACGCCGAGCGGCTGATGGAGCTGTTCGGCCTGCCGCACGGCACGAAGCTCGGCCAGCTCTCGCTCGGCCAGCGGTCCGCGTTCGGCGTCGTCGTCGGCCTCGCCAGCCGGGCGCCGCTGACCATGTTCGACGAGTCCCACATCGGCATGGACACCCCGACCCGCTACGCGTTCTACGACGCGCTGCTGTCGGACTTCATGACCTCGCCGCGCACGGTGGTCCTCTCCACGCACCTCATCGAGGAACTCGCCTCCCTGCTGGAGGAGGTCGTGATCATCGACTCCGGCAGGCTCGTCCTGCACGAGGAGACCGAGGCGGTCCGCTCGCGCGGCACGTCCGTCACCGGCCCGATCGGCGCCGTCGACCGCTTCGTCGAGGGCCTCACCGTGCTCAACCAGAAGCAGCTCGGCCCCACCAAGTCCGCGATGGTCTACGGGGCGCTGGACCAGGCCCACCACGCCACCGCCCGCACCGAGGGCCTCGACCTGGGCCCGGTCCCCCTCCAGGACCTGTTCGTCCACCTCACCGAACCGGCGGGAGAACCCCGATGAAGTGGCCCGTCGCCCGACTCCTCTCCTCCACGCTGCTGCCGTTCACCGCGCTCGTGTTCGCCGCGGGCTGGGTGGCCGTCCTGCTGCTGGTGCTCGGCGTCTCCCTGGTCAAGGACATCGGCGTCAGCGGCTGGGACATGGCCTCCGCCCAGGTCGCCCGCTGGTTCATGTTCGGCCTCGGCCTGCACCTGGCCAGGAAGCTCCTCCAGGTCGCCGTCGTGCACGGCCGCACGCGCCGCGAGTACGTCGCGCAGGCGAGCGCCTTCACCGTCGCGCTGACGGCCGTGGCCGCGGCCTGCGTGGCGCTCGGCTACGTGCTCGAATCCCTCGTCTACCGGGCCGCGGGGTGGCGGCAGGGGCTGGAGCAGCCGCACTTCGACAGCGCGACGGACGTGCCCGCGGTCTTCCTCGCCCACTGGGGGGTGTTCGGGGTGTGGACGGCCGTGGGGATGCTCGTCGTCAGCGGCTTCGACCGCCTCCAGACGGGCGGCGTGCTCACCCTGCTGCTCGGTGTCGCGCTGATCCTGCCCGCCGTCGTCACCGTCGGCCGGTCCGGCTCGCTGCCGTTCTTCCGCGACCTGGACCTCACCGCGACGGCGTCGCTCCCGCTCGCGCTCGCCCTGTGCGCCGGGAGCTGGGCCCTCGGCCTCCTGCTCACGTGGGGCCTGCTCCGCGACGTGCCGGTCAAGGCCAGGGCGGCCGTGTGACCGGTCAGCCGTAGGGCAGCTCGACGACCAGGCACGGACCACCGCTGTACAGGCCCGCGTCGATGGCCAGCACCCGGTCCTCGGCGTACTGGAGGGGACCGTCGATCTGCGCGGGCGGCACCCCGAGCTGGTCGGCGATGACGCTGTGGCCGTGCACGACGACCTTGCCGCCGAGCTGGTCGAGCATCTGGTCGGCGACCTCGGCGCCGTTCGTGCCGCGGAACGCGTAGCGCGTGGTCATCTTGCGCCAGCACTCCCACCAGTCGGTCAGGTCGTCGTCGGCGACCACCTCGCGGACGGCGTCGTTGACCTCGTCGATCGTGTCGCCGTACTCCAGGTACGCCAGCGTGTCGGAGTGCATCAGCAGGTGGTCGTCGACGAGCGTCAGCACCGGCCTGCTGGTGAGCCACCGGATGTGCTCGTCGGTGAGGCGGTCCTGGTCGCTGCGCAGACCGCCGTTCATCAGCCAGCTCCGCTCGAAGCTGCGGGGGCTGGGCGCACCGGGCACGTTCGCGTTGCCGAAGCGGTGCATGCCGAGCAGCAGCACCTCGTGGTTGCCCAGCAGGGCGTTCACGCTGCCCCCCGCCTCGGCCGCCTCCTCCGAGAGCCGCATGACCAGCTCGATCACGCCGATCCCGTCCGGTCCGCGATCGACGAAGTCACCGAGGAACCACAGCTCGGACTCACCACCGCACCAGTCTCCGTCGGAGTCGAGGAGGTCGGCGAGGTGCAGGGAACGAGCGAGTTCCGCGAGGTGCCCGTGCACGTCGCCGACCACGAAGAGCTTGCGCTGGTCGGTGTCCACGGACCTACTTTATGGTCGCCGCTCCGCGGACCCCGGCTCGGCCGTCACAATTCGGCACGTCGAGCCCCTGTTCTCCGGTCGGGGAGCGGTTCAGAAGGGGTCGGCGGAGTTGCCCACCAGCTCCGCGATGGAGCTGATCACCCTGGTCGGGCGGAAGGGGTACATCTCGGCCGTCGAGTCGGCGGAGATGCCGGAGAGCACGAGGATGGTCTGGAGGCCCGCTTCCAGACCCGCGCGGATGTCGGTGTCCATGCGGTCGCCGATCATCAGGGTGTTGGCGGAGTGGGTGCCCAGCGCGCGCAGCGCCGACCGCATCATCAGCGGGTTGGGCTTGCCCACGAAGTAGGGCTCGCGGCCGGTGGCGCGGGCGATCAGGGCGGCCACGGCGCCGGTCGCCGGGAGGGAGCCCTCGCGGCTCGGGCCGGTGGCGTCCGGGTTGGTGGCGATGAACTTCGCGCCCTCCTCGACCAGGCGGATGGCCTTGGTGATGGCGGTGAAGCTGTAGGTGCGGGTCTCGCCGAGCACCACGTAGTCCGGGTCGCGGTCGGTGAGGACGTAGCCGATCTCGTGCAGCGCGGTGGTCAGGCCCGCCTCGCCGATGACGAACGCGGAGCCGTTCGGGCGCTGCGAGTCCAGGAACTTGGCCGTGGCCAGCGCCGACGTCCAGATCGCGGTCTCGGGCATGTCGAGCCCCGTCCGCGCCAGGCGCGCCCGCAGGTCGCGCGGCGTGTAGATCGAGTTGTTGGTCAGCACGAGGAACTTGATGTCGTTCCCGGTCAGCTCCGCGACGAACTCGCTGGCGCCGGGGATCGGGTGCTCCTCGTGCACCAAGACGCCATCCATGTCCATGAGGTAGTTCCAGCGCTCCGGCATGCGGCACATGATTCACCCGAGCGTGGAAACGGGCTAGTCAGCCCTTGACCACGCGCGCGCGGAACACGTCGATGGACGCCTTGTTGTAGCGCTCCAGCACCTCGATCTCGGCGGGGGTGAACCCGGAGAGCACCTCCTCGACGGTGGCGAGCGCGCCCTCGAAGAGGTGGGCGAACTTGTCGGCGTTCTGCTGGGTCACCTCGACCAGCACCTTGCGGCGGTCGTGCGGGTCGCGCACGCGGCGGACGTACCCGGCGCGTTCGAGCCGGTCGATCACGCCCGTGACGGCGCCGGTGGACAGCCCGGACAGCTCCGCGATGCGGCCCGCCGTGAGGGCTCCGTCGGCGCGCACGGCCAGGTCGAGGCACTTCTCGTCGGTGGCCGACAGCCCCATGTGCTCGGCGACGCGGCTGTGGAACATCACCGTCAGCGCACTCATCTCGCGGGCGTACCAGGCGAACCGCTCCAGCACGTCGGACGGCACCTCGGCCATGACCACGCTCCTCTTGGCTTGTTCAACATCTTAGCGACTAAGACAGGGTGGCCATCTTCGACCTTGTGGGTGACCACGACTGCCTCGTCCGTCACAGCGGGCTCTGTGACGCCACCCACATGGGTTTCCGCACTACCCTGGCGGAGGTGACAGCAGTCGAACTCGGGTTGCCAGTCGTGCGCGGCACGCCGGACGCTTCCACGCGACCGGACAGGCCGGAACTGGTCGACCGCTTCGGTCGGGTGGCGACGGACCTCCGGGTGTCGCTGACCGACCGCTGCAACCTCCGGTGCACCTACTGCATGCCCGCCGAGGGCCTGGACTGGCTGCCGACGTCGCAGGTGCTCAGCGACGAGGAACTGGTCCGCCTGCTCGCCGTCGCCGTGACGAAGCTCGGGGTGACGGACGTCCGCTTCACCGGCGGTGAGCCGCTTCTCCGCCGCGGCCTGGAGGACGTGATCTCCGCCACGGCCGCGCTGGCGCCCCGGCCGAAGATCTCCATGACCACCAACGGCCTCTCGCTGGCCAAGCGCGCCTCCGGACTGGTCGAGGCGGGCCTGAACCGCGTGAACGTCTCGCTGGACACCCTCGACCGGGCACGGTTCCACGAGCTGACCCGGCGCGACCGGCTCGACGACGTGTTCGAGGGCATGGCCGCGGCCCGCGCCGCGGGCCTCGACCCCGTCAAGATCAACTCGGTGCTGCTGCGCGGCGTGAACGAGGACGAGGCCGTGCCGCTGCTGCGGTACGCCGTCGAGCACGGCTACCAGCTGCGGTTCATCGAGCAGATGCCGCTCGACCCGCAGCACGGCTGGGACCGCACCAGCATGGTCACCGCCGCCGAGATCCTCGCCTCGCTGAGCGCCGAGTTCGACCTCACCCCCGAACCCGTCGCCCGCGGCGGCGCCCCGGCCGAGCGCTGGCTCGTCGACGGCGGCCCCGCCGTGGTCGGCGTCATCGCGTCGGTCACCAGGCCGTTCTGCGCCGCCTGCGACCGGACCCGCCTGACCGCCGACGGGCAGCTGCGCAACTGCCTGTTCAGCCAGTCCGAGACCGACCTGCGCGCCCCGCTGCGCGCGGGCGCCACCGACGACGAGATCGCCGACCTGTGGCGCGCGACGATGTGGGCCAAGGCCGCCGGGCACGGCATCAACGACGCCGGGTTCAGCCAGCCGGACCGGCCGATGAGCGCGATCGGAGGATGAGGTGCCCGAACTGACGGTGCGGTACTTCGCGGGAGCACGGGCCGCGGCCGGGGTGCCGGACGAGAACATCGAGCTGCACGGCGCCCCCACGGTCGCCGACGTGCTCACCGCGGTGCGCGAGCGGCACGGCGAGCCGCTGACCCGCGTGCTCGCGGCGGCGAGCTTCCTGCTCGACGGCGTCGCCGTGCGCGACCGCGGGGTCGCCGTGCGGTCCGGGGCGCTGCTGGACGTGCTGCCGCCGTTCGCGGGCGGCTGACGGGCCCGGCGGAGGTCATCCGGGCGGCTGGTCTCCGGGCGGCTGGTCGCCCGGCCCCTGGTCTCCGGGCCGCTGGTCTCCGGGCCGCTGGTCTCCCGCCCGCTGGTCTCCCGCCTGCTGGTCTCCGGGCGACTGGTCCAGCAGCTCGCGCACCTCGGCCGCGTTCGGGGCGTCGAGTTCCTCGAACACCTCCAGCGCGGCGCGCCAGCACTCGGCGGCGGCGCGCTCGTCGCCCAGTTCCCGCCGCACCCGACCGAGCACCACGAGGGCGTGCGCCTCGCCGATCCGGCGACCCGTCCGGCGGCTGAGGTCCAGCGCCGCCCCGCCCTGCCGCAGCGCCTCGGCCAGGTCCCCGAGCGCCAGGTGGACGGCCGCCGCCTCGGCGAGGACGCGTGTGCGGCGGACGTGCAGCTGACCGTTCCGCGCGGCCTCGTCCGAGTCGCGCACGTGCCGCAGCGCCGTGTCCAGGTCGCCGAGCAGGCGGTGGCTGGTGGCGAGGCCGAGGTGGGCGTCCACCAGTCCGCGCAGGTAGCCCGTGCCCGCGCTGGTCGTCAGGGCCGAGCGGTGGTGCCGCACCGAGCCGAGCAGGTCGCCGAGCGCCGCGTGCACGCGGCCGAGCGTGTTGCTGGAGTCGACCTCGCCCTTGCTGTCCGCCGCCTGCTTCGCCAGGTCGAGGCCGTGCAGGGCGCGGGCGAGCGCGGCCTCCGGGCGGCCGAGGTCGAGTTCGACGTTGGCCATGCTGTCGACGCCGCCCGCGCGGAAGACCAGGCCGACGTCGACGGTCTCGTGCGACGCCAGCGCGACGCGGAGGTGCTCCTCGGCCTGCGGGAGGTGGCCCATCAGGTAGTAGGTGTCGCCGATGTGGGCGGTCGAGAACGCGACGCCGTACGCCAGGTCGTT
The DNA here is from genome assembly GCF_057122925.1 of Umezawaea sp. Taxonomy (NCBI): domain Bacteria; kingdom Bacillati; phylum Actinomycetota; class Actinomycetes; order Pseudonocardiales; family Pseudonocardiaceae; genus Umezawaea; species Umezawaea sp. Next base: position 69,151 of record NZ_DBNGPQ010000155.1, read on the forward strand.
CTCCCGCGAGATCCGCAGGACCTCCAGGACGTGCTCCATGCTGCGGTCCAGCGGGCCGAGGTCGATGTGGACGCCCGCGAGGTTGAACAGGGTGGGCGCCTGCTGGACGGGCGGCTCCGACCGCTTGAGCACCAGTGACTCGCGGAGGGCCGCGGCGGCCGCGTCGAGCCTGCCCAGGTCCCAGTTGACGATGGCCTGGTTGGACAGCACGGCGCTCACGTCCAGCGGGGTGCCGACCTCGCGGGCCAGGTGCAGGGCCTTGGTGAACTCGTCGACGGCGAGGGCGAGCCCGCCGCCGCGCCAGTGGGCCAGCGCGAGGCCGCGGCGGGCGACGAACTCGCCGAAGCGGTCGGCCGCGGCGGCCTCCAGCGCGGCCTCCGAGGCGGTGAGCCAGTCGGACAGGTGGCCGTGGAAGTAGAAGTAGCCGCGGGAGAGGTCGGTGAGCAGCCAGGCCACCTCGGGACGGCCGAAGCGGGCCGCGCGGACGGCGGTCGCGACGAGCGTGGCGCGCTCGGCGTCGAACCACGCCAGCGCGTCCTCCGGCTCCTCCACGACCGGGATGCCGTCGGGGAGGTCGACGCGGTGGAACTCCGGGTTGAGCGCGCGCCCGGCGGCCAGGGTCGCGCCGAGCAGGTGGTCGAGGAAGCCGCCGAGCGGGTCGGGCTCGGCCATGCCCGCGGCGTAGAGGCGCAGCAGGTCGTGCATGAGGTAGCGGTCGGGTGCCGACTGCTGCACGAGGCTCGCGCCGACGAGCACGTCGAGCAGGTCCCGCGCGTCCGACCCCAGCACGGCGGTCGCGGTCGCCGTGCCGAAGTCCGGGCCGGGCACGTGGCCGAGCCTGCGGAACAGGCGCTGGGCGTCCGGGGTCAGCGCCCGGTAGGAGAGGTCGAACGCGCGCCGCACGGCGACGTCCCCGTCGACCGACAGCGCCGCGAGCCGGTCGGTGTCGCGGAGTTCGGCGGCGTAGTCCGCCACGTCGTCCGGGTAGCGGCCCGCGAGGTTCGCGCCCGCGATGCGCAGGGCGAGCGGCAACCGCCCGCACAGCCGCACCAGCTCGTCGACCGCGGCGGGCACCTCGTCGACCAGCTCGTGGCCGATCATGCCGCCGAGGAGGTCGCGGGCGTCCGCGTCGGTCAGCTCGCCCAGCTCGACCTGGTGGACGCCGGGGGCGGTGGACAGGTCGTGCCTGCTGGTCACCAGCGCCGCGCAGCCCGGCACCTCGGGGCGCAGCGGGCGGAGGACGTCCTCGGTGGCGTTGTCGAGGAGCACGAGGACGCGCCTGCCCCCCAGCGCCGCCCGGTAGGCCCGGACCTGGTCGTCCAGCCGCACCGGGATCGCGTCCGGCGGGGTGCCCAGCGCGCGCAGGAACCGCGACAGCATCCGCTCGGGCGCCACGGGTTCGCCCGGCGCGTACGCGCGCAGGTCGCCGTAGAGGACCCCGTCGGGGAAGCGGGACCGCAGCCGGTGCGCCGCGCGCACGGCGAGCGCGGTCTTGCCGATGCCCGGCGGGCCGGAGATCACCAGGACGGGTGAGGTGGCGGAGGTCAGCTCGGCCACCTGCTCCTGCCTGCCGACGAAGTCGGGCAGGTCGGACGGGAGCTGGGCCGGGACGGGCGGACCGGGGTCGGCGGGCGCGGTGGCGCGCGACGCCGGGACGTGGGGGGCCGTGCCCGCCGGGGCGGGGTCGGCGAGCGCGTCGACGTTCTCGCGCGGCACGCGGAGGCGGTAGCCGCTCGGTTCGGTGGTCACGAGGTCCGGCACGCCGAGGAGGTGGCGGAGCCTGAGAACGGCGGCCCGCACCGCGCCGCGCGGGTCCGCGGGCGGACCGTCGGGCCACATCCGCTCGATCAGGGTGGCCATCGGGACGGGTTGGTCGGCGTCCAGCGCGAGGGCGGTGACCAACGCCGCGAGCCGGTCGCCCTGGACCTCGACGCGGCGGCCGTCGACGACGATCCCCGGCCTCCCGATGATCTTGACCTCGACGTGCACGGCTTGATCGTATGCACGGTGCGGACGTCCGCGCAGCTTGTCCACGGGTGGAGCAACGACGTGAGGCACGCCTCACTCTGGGTGATCCATCTCGATTGATCTCGGAACGGAAACGGACCGATAACGGCCCGTTGAGCTGCATAAATAGCAGGATATTACGCCATTCCGACCCCTCACTGTGACGTGAGTCACGTGCCGAACTGTTTGGCGTCTCGTCGTTGGTTACGTACGGTCGCTAATCGACTGGCCCCGAACCAGTCACGAGCTACACCGGGAGACCGAGCACCGAGCCCTGTCCAGCGGTCCCCCGGCACACAACCCCGAGCGAGAAATCCCGCCGGACAGGGGCTGAGGAACGTGACCGGGCCCGACCCCGAGTTCCCCGTGCAGGTGCTGGTGGACCGTGAGGAAAATGATTTCTAACCGAGGCAAGCACCGCCAGCTGTCCAGTACCGCTCGCAGCATCGCCAAGGTGGCAGTGGCAGGCATCATCGTCGGTGCGCCGCTCAGCATGGCCGCGGGAACCGCTCAGGCCCAGGGCAACGTGAACTGGGACGCCGTCGCGCAGTGCGAGAGCGGTGGCAACTGGGCCATCAACACCGGCAACGGCTACTACGGTGGCCTCCAGTTCTCGCCGAGCACGTGGTCCTCCAACGGAGGCACCGGTTCGGCCGCCAACGCGTCGCGCGAGGAGCAGATCCGCGTCGCCGAGAACGTCCTGCGCTCGCAGGGCATCAACGCGTGGCCGGTCTGCGGCCAGAAGGGCCTCGGCGGTGGCGGTGCCCCCGTCGCGGCGGCCCCGGCCCAGGCCCCGGCCCAGCAGCAGCAGAAGGCCGCTCCCGCGCCGTCCCAGCAGCGGACCGCTCAGGCGCCCGTGCGCCAGCAGGCGCCCGCGCCGGTCGTGCTCGCCCTGCCGTCGAACAACCCGGCTGGCGACTACGAGGTCAAGCCGGGCGACAGCCTGTCGAAGATCGCCGACGAGCTGAAGGTCGAAGGCGGCTGGCAGAAGCTGGCCGAGCTGAACAAGGACTTCATCCCGGCGCCGGACCTGATCACGCCCGGTCTGAAGATCGCCACCAAGTAGGACCTGCTCGGCTCGTGCCGAGTGCCGGACCAGGGACCCCATCCGCTTCCCCCCGCGGACTGGGGTCCCTGCCGTCGGTCGCCCGCCTTCTTCGGGCGGGTCGGCCGCCGCGGTCCGCGCGTGGTGAGGCGGCGCAGCGGTCCCTGCCCACCGCGGTTCGCGGGCGGTGACGTGGCACAGCCGACCCCGCCCACCGTTGTTGGGGGGTGGGACGGCACAGCAAACCCATCCGCCGTTTGTTGGGGGTGGTGAGGTCGCACAGCGAACCCCGCCCGCCGCTATTTGCGGGTGAGGTGGCACAACAGGGCCCGCCCGCCACGGCTCGCGAGCGGTGACGTGGCACAACAAGGCCCGCCCGCCGCGGCTCGCGAGCGGTGACGTGGCACAGCCGACCCCGCCCACCACGGTTGAGGCTGCCCGGTGTGGTTGTGCGGCGGCTGGCTCGGGATGCCGGTGGTGCGTCCTGGTGCGGAGCACGGCGAACCGGACACCGCAGCGTCGCCGGGCCGGTCAGGTCAGATCAGGTCTGCGAGGAAGCACGCCCGTGTCAGCGTGCGGTCGCCAGTCCTGGCCGGGTGCTCGCCCGTGGTGGTCTGCTCCAGGCCGGCAGGCACCCTCAAGCCTGACCCGCGGTCGGCCGAGCCGAGGGTCAGGGGCAGTTGACCCACTCGTCGGTGCCGTCGGTGAAGACCTGGCGCTTCCACACGGGCAGCCTGCGCTTGACCTCGTCCACCAGCTCCGAGCACACCGCGAACGCCTCCTTGCGGTGTTCGGCGGCGACCGCGACGGCCAGCGCGACGTCGCCGATCGCCAGCGGCCCGACGCGGTGCGAGACGGCGAGAGCCCGGACGCCCTCGTAGCGGCCCGCGATGTCGGCGGCCACCTCGGCGACCACGTCGGCCGCGCTGGGGTGGCCGACGTACTCCAGCTCCCGCACGGAACGGCCGCCGTCGTGGTCGCGGACGACCCCGGCGAACGTGACCACGGCACCCGCGCCCGCGTCCTCGACCAGCGCGGCGTGCTCCTCGACCGACAGCGGGGATTCGCTGACGGTCGCGCGCAGCACGGCCGCGGGGCCCGTGTGCGGCGGGGCGTGGGTGTGGACGTGGTCGCCGCCGCGGAGCTGGTCGACCGCGTGGTCGAGCACGAGACCCAGGACCTCCAAGCCGTCGCGGACGCCGCCGGTGGAACCGGGCAGGTTCACGACGAGCGTGCGGCCCGCCACCCCCGCCAGGCCGCGCGACAGCACGGCGGTGGGGACGGTGGGCCAGCCGGACTGGCGGATCGCGTCCGCGAGGCCCGGCACCTCGTAGTCGAGGACCGCCCTGGTCGCCTCCGGGGTGCGGTCGGTCGGGTTGACGCCCGTGCCGCCGGTCGTGACGACGACGTTCACCTCGGCCGCCACGGCCTGCCGCAGTGCGTCGGCCACCGGTTCGCCGTCGGGGACGACGAGCGCGTCGGGGACGTCGAACCCCTTGTCGCGCAACCAGTCCACGATGATCGGTCCGCCGCGGTCGGCGTACACGCCGGACGCGGCGCGGTTGGACGCGGTGATGACACGTGCCGTGGTGCTCATCTGCCCTCCGGGCGGATCCAGGTGCCGGTCTTGCCGCCGTCCTTGCGCTCGACGCGGACCGCGTCCATCGACGCGGCCGGGTCGACGGCCTTCACCATGTCGTGCAGGGTCAGGCCCGCGACGGACACCGCGGTGAGCGCTTCCATCTCCACGCCGGTCCGGTCGGTCGTGCGGACGGTGGCGGTGATGCGGACCTCCGCCTCGCCCAGTTCGAGGTCGACCTTCACGCTCGACAGCGCGAGGGGGTGGCACAGCGGCACCAGTTCGGACGTGCGCTTCGCGGCCATGATGCCCGCGATGCGCGCGGTCGCCAGCGCGTCGCCCTTCGGCAGACCGTCCCCGGCGAGCAGTGCCACGACCTCGGTCGTCGTGCGCACCACCCCGGTCGCCACCGCCGTCCTGGTGGTGGGTTCCTTGCCGGAGACGTCGACCATGCGCGCCGCGCCGCTGGAATCGAGGTGGGTGAACTGCTTGGTCATACCACCGACCTTATTCCTAGACCTTCGCGGCGGCCGCTTCCTTCCGGACCGCTTCCGCGACGGCGCCCGCGACCGTGGCGTCGAACACGCTGGGCACGATGAACGAGGCGTTCAACTGGTCCGGCGACACGACGTCGGCGATGGCGTTGGCGGCGGCCAGCAGCATCGCGTCGGTGATGGTCCTGGCGTGCGCGTCGAGCAGGCCGCGGAACACGCCGGGGAACGCCAGCACGTTGTTGATCTGGTTCGGGAAGTCGCTGCGCCCGGTGGCCACGACGGCGGCGTGCTTCTGCGCCTCCATCGGGTCGATCTCCGGATCCGGGTTGGCCAGCGCGAACACGATGGCGTCGGAGTTCATCGTCGCGACCTGCTCGGCGCCGAACAGGTTGGGCGCCGAGACGCCGATGAAGACGTCCGCCTCGACGAGCGCGTCGTGCAGGCGGCCCTTCAGGTTCTTCTTGTTCGTCCGCTCGGCGATGGACTTGAGGTTGCTGTCCATGTTCCCGCGGTCGCGGTGCACGATGCCGTCGACGTCCACGGCGATCACGTCGCCGGGCGTCTGCTGGAGCAGCAGGCGGATGATCGCGGAACCCGCCGCGCCCGCGCCGCACACGACGATCTTGCAGTCCTTGATGTCCTTGGCGACCACGCGGAGCGCGTTGCGCAGCGCGGCGACGACCACGATGGCGGTGCCGTGCTGGTCGTCGTGGAACACCGGGATGTCGAGCATCTCGCGCAGCCGGGCCTCGATCTCGAAGCAGCGGGGCGCGGCGATGTCCTCCAGGTTGATGCCGCCGTAGACCGGCGCGAGGATCTGCACCGTGCGGATGATCTCCTCGGTGTCCTGCGTGTCGAGGCAGATCGGCCAGGCGTCGACGCCCGCGAACTTCTTGAACAGCGCGGCCTTGCCCTCCATCACGGGCAGGGCGGCGGCCGGGCCGATGTTGCCGAGGCCGAGCACGGCGGACCCGTCGGTGACGACGGCCACGGTGTTGCGCTTGATGGTGAGGCGGCGCGCGTCCTCGGGGTTCTCCGCGATGGCCTGGCACACGCGGGCGACGCCCGGCGTGTAGGCGCGGGAGAGGTCGTCGCGGTTGCGCAGCGGCACCTTCGACGTGACCTCGATCTTGCCGCCGAGGTGCACCAGGAACGTGCGGTCGGACACCTTGCGGACGACGATGCCGGGCAGCGTCTCCAGCGTGTCGGTGATGTCCTTCGCGTGGTTCGCCGAGAGGGCGTTGCACGTGAGGTCGATGACGACGCGGTCGCCGTGCGACTCCACGACGTCGAACGCGGTGATCACACCGCCCGCGTGGCCAACCGCGCTGGTCAGGTCACCCGCGGCGCTCGCCGACGGGGGTGCCTCCAGTCGAACGGTGATCGAGTAACCAGGGCCGGGGACCGGCATCGAACCTCCCACATCAGTACTGCCCACGCGGGGGTCGAGGGTAGTCGCCAACCAATTACGGAACTCGCGCGACTCGACGAACGGGCCGCCGCCGTCCGGAGCGGCGGCCCTCGCCGGGACTACCTGTTGATCTCGGTCACCGGGTGCCGGTACGGCAGCTCCTCGGGCGCCAGGGGGAAGGGCATGTGCCCGAAGGGCGACTGCGCGCCCTGGCTGTCGCTGGCGAGTTCGCTGACCACGTGCTCGCCCTCGGGCACGACGGGCCAGTGCGGGTCAATGCGCTCAGGGCGTGCGGCCTTCGCCACGGTTCCTCCTCGGTGATGCCTACGTCGGGACAAGTGTGCCCGATGGAGCGGCGCACATATACCGTGGTGCAGATGTCCGGCACCACTCTGGCCGACTGGCTGCGCGCACAGGACGACACCGTGCTCGTGGCGCTGCTGCGCGCCCGGCCGGACCTGGCGACCCCCGTCCCCGCCGACACGGCCGTGCTGGCCGCCCGGATCGCGACCCGCGCGTCGGTGTCGCGGGCGTGCGAGGACCTGGACACGTTCACGCTGACCGTCCTCGAAGCGCTGCTCGTGCTCGACGCCGACCAGCACCCCGTCGCACTGCCCGAGCTGGCGGCGCTCCTGGGCAAGGAGGTCAAGGCCCGGCCGCTCAAGCAGACGGTCGCGCTGCTGCGCGCCCGAGCCCTGCTGTGGGGGCCCGACGACGCCCTCTCGACGCCGCCCGCCAGCCGGGACGCGGTCGCCGCGTTCCCGTGCGGGCTCGGCAGGTCGGTGCCGGAACTGGCGGACCCGGACCTCTCCGACCTGGGCGACGACGAGCGCCGGGTGCTCGGGACGCTGGCCGACGGCCCGCCGATCGGCCAGACCAAGGACGCGGCCCTCGTGGTGCCGCTGGCCCAGGCCCGGACGCCGATCCAGAAGCTGCTCGCCAGGGGTCTGCTGATCCGCCGCGACGGCAAGACCGTGGAGCTGCCGCGCGAGGTGGGCCTCGCCGTGCGCGGCGCCAGGCCGCTCGGCAGGCTCCAGGTCACCGAACCCCCGCTGCGCACGACCGCGCTGGACGCGTCCGTCGTGGACGAGACGGGCGGCGGCGAGGCGATGGAGCTGCTGCGGCACACCGAGTCCCTGGTCGGCGCGTGGTCGGAGGACCCGCCGTCGGTGCTGCGCACCGGTGGCCTCGGGGTCCGGGAGATGCGCCGGATCGCCAAGGACCTGGAGGTCGACGAGACCCGCGCGGCGCTGCTGATCGAGGTGGCCGTGTCCGCCGGCCTGATCGCCGACAGCGAGGGCGTCGACCCGGAGTGGGTGCCGACGGCGCTGGCGGACTCGTGGCTGACCGCGACGCCCGAGGCCCGCTGGTCGACGCTGGCCCAGGCGTGGCTCGACCTCCCCCGGCTGCCCGGCCTCATCGGGCAGCGGGACGAGAAGGAGCGGCTGCTCAACCCGCTGTCGGCCGAGCTGAACCGCCCCGGCGCCCCGCGCGACCGCCGCCGGGTCCTGGAGGCGCTGGCCGGGCTGGCCCCCGGCACGACGATCGCCGACGCGGGCGAGCTGGCGGCCGTGCTGGCGTGGCGGGCGCCGCGCCGCGGCGGCAGGCTGCGCGACGAACTGGTCCGCTGGACGCTGTCCGAGGGCACCGCGCTGGCCGTGCTGTCGCGGGGCGCCATCACCAGCGCGGGCAGGGTGCTGCTCACCGAGGGCCCGGCGCTGGCGTCGAAGCAGCTCACGGACTCGCTGCCCACCCCGGTCGACCACTTCCTGGTGCAGGCCGACCTGACCGTGATCGCCCCCGGCAGGCTGGAACCGGAGCTGGCCGACGACCTGGCGCTGGTGGCCGACGTCGAGTCGGCGGGCGGCGCGACCGTCTACCGGGTCGGCGACAGCTCGGTGCGCCGCGCGTTCGACGCGGGCAAGACCGCGTCGGACCTGCACGAGCTGTTCCGCAGGGGCTCGCGGACCCCGATCCCGCAGTCGCTGACCTACCTGATCGACGACGCCGCCCGCAAGCACGGCAGGCTGCGCGGCGGTGCCGCGGGCTCGTTCCTGCGCTGCGACGACCCGGTGCTGCTCACCGAGGTCCTGGCGCACCCCGTGGCGGACGCGCTGGAGCTGCGCAAGATCGCCCCGACCGTCCTCGTCAGCCCCCTGCCCCTGGGCGACGTGCTGGACGGCCTGCGCGGGGCCGGGTTCGCCCCCGCCGCCGAGGGCCCCGACGGGCGGGTGCTGGATCTGCGGGTGGGCGGACGTCGCATCCCCGGCAAGGCCCGCACCTCCCGGCGCCCGGTCCACGTGCCGACGCCGAGCGAGGAGCAGCTCGTGGAGCTGGTGCGCCTGGTCAAGGCGGGTGACCGGGCGAGGTCGACCCAGCGGGGCGAGCGCGTCACGGTGCCCGCGAACCACGGCAACGGCCCCTCGGCCACGGTGGACCTGCTCCAGCGGGCCGCGAGGGAGGGCCGCAGCGTCCTGGTCGACCTGGTCGACTCGCACGGCACGGCGGCAACCCGCGTGATCAAGCCGCAGATCGTCGGCGGCGGTGTCCTGGAGGGCTACGACCTCAGCTACGGCGAGGTCCGCCGGTTCCCGCTGCACCGCATCACGTCGGCAGCGCTCGTCGAGGACTGACCCGGCCGGTGCGCCTTCACGGAGGGTGAGACCCGGTCGGGGAAGCGGAGCACCCGATGGGGATTTCGGAGCGGCTTACCGTCGAGGAGCGGCGCGCACCACCGCGCCGCACCGGCGAAGGAGCAGCCCATGACCGAACACGGGTGGGTGCGGAGGGCCACCTCCGCGGCCGCGGTCCTGGCGGTCGTCCTGGCGGGCGCGCTGAACACCTGGGCGAACTCGGGTGACGCGTGGACCCACGGGGCGCCGAGGTCGGCCGACACCATCCAACCGGTGCCGGAGGTGGCCGTTCCTCCGCCGCCACCGGCCGGGCCCGCGGCAGTGGACGCCGCCCGATCCGACCTGGAGGGCTATGGCCGCTGACCACTCGGTACGACACGACCCGCACCGGCGTTCACCGCGTGCGCCGAAGGCCTGGTGCGGTCTCCCCGGACGGGGGGAGGCCGGACCAGGCCCGGTACAGCGTCGTGATCAGCCTGCGCGGACGGACATCCACTGGCGCATGGCGTGCTCGACCAGCGTGATCAACGTCTGCTTGGTCGACTGCCGGTTGCGCGCGTCGCAAGTCACTATCGGCACGGACTGATCGATCGTCAGCGCCTCCCGCACGTCTTCGATGCGGTGGTGCAGCAACCCGTCGAAGCAGTTCACACCGACGACGTACGGCAGCTGCCGGTCGTCGAAGAAGTCGATCGACGCGAACGCGTCGGCCAACCTCCGGGTGTCGACCAGGACGATGGCGCCGATGGCACCACGGACCAGGTCGTCCCACATGAACCAGAACCGGTGCTGACCCGGCGTACCGAACAGGTACAGGATCAGGTCGCTGTCCAGGGAGACGCGGCCGAAGTCCATCGCGACGGTGGTGGTGACCTTGTTCGGCGTCGCCGACAGGTCGTCCACACCCGCGCTGGCTTCGGTCATCACCGCCTCGGTGGTCAACGGCACGATCTCGGACACCGAGCCGACGAAGGTCGTCTTGCCCACGCCGAAGCCACCCGCGACCACGATCTTCGCGGAGGTCGTCGGCTTCCGTGCGCCCTCGGCGCCCTGGGGACTAGAGCCTGCGAAGCCCACTGAGCACCCTCTCAAGGAAGTCAATGGAAGGTCGGTCTCCCACGACCAGACCACCCTGGTGAATCAAAACCAAACCCATGCTGGCCATGTCACCGATCAGCACCCGCACGACGCCCAACGGCAGTCGGAGGTGTGCGGCGACTTCGGCCACGGACCGGGTGTCCGTGCAAATCCCGCAAATCGACCGGTGTTCCGGTAGCACCGCCGCGTCACGTTCCAGCCCGCGGTCACTGGTGGACACCAGTGCCTCGATGGCCAGATCGTAGTCCGGCCTCGTGCGCCCACCGGTCCGGGTGTACGGACGGACCAGTGATCCCGATTCTGCCGCCGGGTTCTCCTCCCGTCTCACGATCGGCTGCTGGCCGGTCGTGTACGGGAGTTGTTCCGGAACGCTGTCAGGGAGGTTGTGGGCACCGAAGAGATCAGCGCCCGGTCCTCCGAACAGACCACTTCCGTACCCGTCGATGTCGAAACGGTTCGGCACGTCGTCGTAGTCGTACGACGAATCGTCAACCTCACGCTGAGACATGTCGTCTAGCCCCTGCCCTGTGCCATCGATCTCCGCGCTCTCGCGTTTCGGTCGGCCGCGCTTGCGGCGGACGACCGGCTTGACGCTCGGTGCAACCACTCCATCGGCTTCCTCATCATCCGGCGCGGGGTCGGCGGCGTCCGGATCCGAGAACTGGAAGCCCCCGACCGCCCACTCCTGGTAGTTGAAACCGCTACCGAAGCGACGACCGTGGGCGCCCGATCTCTCAGCCATCTCCGCTCACCCCCACACTCTCATGAGGTCTACCGCCTTACCACGCCCTGGAGCTGAGCGCGCAGCTCCGGGGTGAGTTGCTGGCCGACTCTCTCGACCAGCAGGGTCATCTCGTACGCGACGAGACCGATGTCGCAGTTGGGCGCGGCGAGTACGGCGAGGCACGACCCGTCGCTGATGGACATCAGGAACAGGTAACCCCGTTCCATCTCGACCACGGTCTGGTTCACGCCACCGGCCTCGAAGCAGCGAGCCGCACCTGCGGTGAGGCTGACCAGACCGGATGCCACCGCCGAAAGCTGTTCGGCCCTGTCCCGTGGCAAGCCCTGCGAGCCGGCGAGCAGAAGCCCGTCCGCCGACACGACAACGGCGTGCGCAACACCGGGTACCCGGCGCACGAAGTCGGTGATTAGCCAACCAAAGCTGCCTGGCTGAGCTGCGGTCGTCACTCCTGCTCCTCGTCTTGCCGGCTCGACTGGTCACCAGCGTAAGCGTCGATCAACGCGTGTCGCCCTCGTCGGACGCCCTGCTGAAGACTCGACATCCGTCCACGGATCGCGTCAGGCGACCGTGGTGGCAGCGGGGGTCGCTGCGATTGCTGCGCCGAGGGGATCTTCGGCGCGGCTGACCCCGGCACAAGCTGAGCCTTGGGCACCCGCTTGGGCAACCCCGCTTGTGTCTTGGCGTCTGGCGTCTTGCTGAGCAGTGCCTGGGCAGCGGTCCAGCCTTCATCGGCCGGGGACTGCCAGGCGCTTTCGGCGGTCGGTTCCGCCTGCATCCGTGGGGCCTCCTGCTCCTCTGCCTGCTCGACCTCGACCTCGGCCACCGGCTCCGGTTCGGGGACGGGTGCGGCTTCGGTTCGCGGCGCCCGCTTCGGAAGACCCGAAGCCGACAAACCGTCGAGCCTTGAGGGTACGGAAACCTCGGTGGTGGTGGGAGCCACCGCGGGAACGGGTTTCGGCTTGCGGGTCGGCAGCGCCACTTCCTCGCGCTCCACGACCGCGGGCTCGGGCTCCGGGGTCCTCACCGGTTCGTGCTCCACGGCGGGCACGGCTTGCGCCTTGGCCGCCGAGGTCTCGCTGCCGACAGCCTGGAACCACTGCGACAGGACCGCCTCGTAGATCGGCAGGCGCTCGGTCGGGGCGTCGAGGTCGTGGTCGACCTCCTTGCGCGCGGGCGTGTTGCCGTTGCGCCGCTCCGGCTCGGGCTCCGCCACCGCGGCGCGGGGCACCACGGGCTCGAAGCGGGTCGTCTCGAAGCCCGCCTGGATGGGCGCCGAGGCGTCCTCGTGGCGGTCCTCGTAGGCGGTGAACAGGGTCAGCTCACCGGTGGAGGGACCGGGGTCGTGGGCGTTGGCGTGCTCGGGCCACACCTTCTCCGCGGGCGTCCGGTCGCCCGACAGGGGCAGCCAGACGTTGGAGTCCTCCTCCGGCCTCGTGACGCCGAACGCGGGCACCGCGTTGGGCTCGGGGACGGACTCGCCCCGCACGAAGCTGACCGGCACGTTCACGTCCGGCTGCGCGAAGCCGCCGGTCGAGCCGAACTCCTGCGACGGGAAGTCGCCGGTGTTCGTGAGGCTGCCGGACGAGTGGTACCCGGTCTCGCCCGCGCCGCCCTGCGACGGGAAGCCGCCACCGTCGTCGTCGAAGCGGGGCGAGCCGCTGAACGCACCGGCGATGCCGCTGGCGCGCTGGGCCGGGTTGAAGTCCGTGAGGGACTCGGTCGGTCCGCCCATCGGGGCGGGCGACTGGCCGGGCTGCGCGACGAGCGTGCCGGGGACGACGACGAGCGCGGTGGTGCCGCCCTCGATGTCCTCGTTGACCCGCAGGCGGACCTTGATGTCGTGGCGCTTGGCCAGCCGGGCGACCACGTACAGGCCCATCCGGCGGGACACGGCGACGTCGACGTCCGGCGGGTCGGCCAGGCGCTCGTTGGCGTCGATGATGTCCTGCTCGGCCATGCCCACGCCGCGGTCCTGGATCTCGATCGCCAGTTCACCCTTGCGGGTGCGGGCGGTCCGGACCGTAACCTTTGTCACAGGATCGGAGAACGCGGTGGCGTTGTCCAGCAGCTCGGCGATCAGGTGCACGAGGTCGTTGACCGCGCGGCCCTGGACCGTGAGCTCCGGGGTCTGCCCGACCTGGACCCTCGCGTACTGCTCGACCTCGGACACCGCCGCGCCCAGCACCTCGGCCGCGGGGACGGGCCGGGTGAGGCGGCGCGAGAGGTCCGTGCCGGAGAGGACCAGGAGGTTCTCCGAGTTGCGGCGCATGCGGGTCGCGAGGTGGTCGAGCTCGAACAGGCTGGCGAGCTGGTCCGGGTCCTGCTCGTCCTGCTCCAGCCGGTCGATCAGGTTCAGCTGGCGTTCGACCAGCGCCTGCGAGCGGCGGGACAGGTTGACGAACATCGCGTTGACGTTGTCGCGCAGCAGGGCCTGCTGGGCCGCCAGGCGGACCGCCTCGCCGTGCACCGCGTCGAAGGCGCGCGCCACCTGGCCGACCTCCTCCCGCGTCGCGATCGGCACGGGCGCGATGGCGTTCTGCGCCGCGAGCTGCGGGTTCGGGTCGGCGAGGATCCTCTCGACCG